>JAZLIM010000111.1:0-24644 GCA_045617385.1 Treponema sp. | reverse complement strand
GTAAAAACACTTGTAAAATTCATGGAAGACTTTGCTAAGAATAACTAGAAGGAGAAAGAAGAAACTAAATAAATGCTCCCTTGGGTCGCATTTGTTTTTTACGTTTCTGCTATAAGATTATGTACAAAATTCAAACATTAAACAAAATCAGTGCTATCGGTCTTAATGTTCTTGACCGTGATAATTACGAAATTGCAACAGATATCAACAACCCGGATGCAATTCTTGTTCGCTCAGCTGACATGCACGAAATGCAGCTTTCAGAAAGTGTAAAAGCTGTAGCACGTGCAGGTGCCGGAACAAACAATATCCCGATTCCAGCCCTTACAGAAAAAGGTATTGTTGTATTCAATACTCCTGGTGCAAATGCCAACGCTGTAAAAGAACTTGTTATGATGGCACTTCTTCTTTCAAGCCGTCCTGCAGTTGCAGCCAACGCATGGGCTAAAACTCTTACTGGTAAAGGTGATGAAATCCCTGATCTGGCAGAAAAAGGAAAGAGCCAGTTCGTAGGACCAGAACTTAAAGGAAAAACACTTGGTGTTATCGGTCTTGGTGCAATTGGTGCTATGGTTGCTAACCTGGCAATCAAATTCGGAATGGATGTAGTAGGTTATGATCCGTTCCTTTCTGTAAAAGCAGCTCTTTCACTTGATCACAACGTAAAGATTGCTGAAACTCTCGATACTGTTTATGCAAAAGCAGATTACATCACAATCCACGTTCCACAGACAAACGATACAAAAGGCATGATTAATGCTTCAACAATCAAAACAATGAAAGACGGTGTTCGCATCATCAACATTGCCCGCGGTGGACTCGTAAACAATGCCGATATGATTGAAGCTCTGGATTCAGGAAAAGTTGCATGCATGGTAACAGACTTCTGTGCAGAAGAACTTCTGAACCATCCAAAAGTAATCTGTATGCCACACCTTGGTGCTTCAACTCCAGAAGCTGAAGACAACTGTGCAATCATGGCTTCACAGCAGCTCAAAGACTTCCTTGAAAACGGAAACATCGTAAACTCTGTAAACTTCCCGAAAACAGTTACAGATAACCCTGTTCCAAAGGGAGGAACACGTCTCTGTGTATTCCACAAAAACGTTCCAGATGTAATTTCAAGCTTTACAAAATTCCTTGGTGAAGCTCACCTGAACATTACAGGAATGGTAAACCAGGCTCGCGGCGAAGTTTCATACAACCTTACAGACGTTGATACAATCGTAAGTGATGAAATCATTCAGAAACTTGCAGCTCTGGACACAGTTATCAAAGTACGTGCAATTCACGGTTAATTTTTAAGAAAGCTTTTGGGCGGCCGGCATTTTATTCGCCTCCGCTCATAAAACGCCGCCGGGCTGTTCGTGGCTCCGGCTTTCACCTTCGAACAAAAAAAGAGTCAGGGTGGTTTCGACACGCTCAACCACCCTGACTCTTTTTTTGTTTGTGCTCCGCACACCACTACCATCCCTGCCGCATTTATATTCCTGCAAGTTGATGAAAAACCCTTTCTTTCGTGTTAAAATAAAACAAGTAAAAAAGTTATGCGCATTGCAATTTGTGAAGATGACAGACCTTCCCGGGATTTTGAAGCAAATCTAATCCGGGGCTGGGCCCAGCGAAAGAATATAAATATAACATTAGACTCTTTTTCCAGTTCTGAAAATTTTCTGTTCGAATATGAAGACCGAATTGAATATGACCTTATTGTTTTAGACATACAAATGGGGAAGATGAACGGTTTTGAACTTGCCAAGACCTTGCGGGCCAGAGGTTATTCAGGTCAGATTGCTTTCCTTACCGGCATTATGGATTACGCCCTTGAAGGTTATGAAGTTGGAGCCGTACGTTATATTCTGAAGCCTGTAAAAGAACAGAATCTTTTTGAAGTTCTGGACCGGAGTTATGAAGAATTTTCAAAAGCCGAAGAAAAAGTTTTTGTCTTGAAGCAGGGATCAGAAGTTTCAAAAATACCTTTCACTCAGATTGTTTATATAGAAGCCCAGGGGCACTACATTCATCTTTCAGGCTGTAAGAAACTTTCTTCAGATGTTTTTGAAAAAAACTGGAAAGGTACTTTCAGCACAGTCTCAAAAGATTTTGAGTCTCAGAATTTTTTCTGCCTAAGGCGAGGACTCCTTGTGAATATACTTCATATTCAGAAAATTACCCGCACAGAATGTATTCTTGATACAGGGGAAAGTCTTCCTGTAGCTCGCGGTAATTATGAAGAACTGAACCAAGCTTTTATCTCATATTATATGGAGAAAAATGTATGACATCCCGGTTGATTTTCCTGGTTATAATTCTTCTTGCAATCATTATTACGGCTCTTGTTACTTTCTTCCTTACAAAACATTCAGATGAAAAATGGCTTTATGATTTTCAGGATTCAATTCTTAAGAAGCAGCGGGATGAAGTAGAAAACGTCTACAATACCATGAGAGGCTGGCGCCACGATTATCACAATCACATGCAGACATTAAAAGCATACCTGGCCATGAACCAGATAGAAGAGATTGGTAAATATCTTGATCACCTTGAAGAAGATTTAGACAGCATTGATATTGCAATTCGGACCGGTAACACCAGTGTAAATGCCATCTTAAGCAGTAAGATTTCCATTGCGCAGAAAAATGCAATCAATGTTAGCTGTAAGGCTACTGTTCCTCCAGACCTTAAAATTACTGATGTTCATCTGTGTGCAGTAATCGGGAACCTGCTTGATAACGCCATCGAAGCCTGCGAAAAAGTTCCTTTGCAGAACAGATTTATCCGCGTCTACATCGGGATTTTCAAACAGCAGCTTTATATTTCTGTAACCAATTCAACCGAGTCTACCCGCAGAAAAAAACTCACAGAACTTATTTCTTCAAAAAAAGGGGAGCATGGCCTTGGGCTCCGCCGGATAGACAAAATTGTGGCTCAGTATGACGGATATGTGAACAGAAAAAATGAACCCGGGGTTTTTGCAACAGAAATAATGCTCGGCCTGTAAAATACTTTCATTTCGTGCACAAATTCCTGCATTTCGTGTATTTTGAACTGATTTTAACTTTTCCTGGAATACAATTCAGACATCAAGTAAAAACTGAAGCAATGGCCTTTGCCGGAGCTGGAATGCAGGAGAAGAATATGGAAACTAAAGTAGTACAGAAAACAGTCGTAAAAGAAGGAATTTCATTTGGAACAGCATTAGCAATGGTTATAAGTTTTGTAACATGGAAGTCTGTTGGATGGGCAATCGTGCACGGACTTTTAGGCTGGATTTACGTGATTTATTTCTTAATCAAATATTAAATTCGATCGGAAAAATGAGGGTTTTATGAAAGAAAAAATAGAAAAAGAAAATAAACATAAAAATACCATGCTCAAAAATATCGGAATAGTAATAACAGCCTGGATAAAAAAATATCCAACGGCCCTTCTTTTTATTCCGGTTTATCTGGCCTGCAGAATCGTTTCTCCTTTTTTAGGATCCCTGGTATCTTCAAAGGCAATTGAAGCCATTACACTTGGAAATCCAGAAAAATTTTTAATTACTGTTCTAGGGCTTTTAGGGGTGGCTTTTGTTTCTTCTGCAATATCTAACATTCTTGGGTCCATTTTGATGGGGCAGAGAATTTATACCCGCCTTGGCGTTTTTGCCCAAAATCTTTTTAGAAAAGCACTTACAACAGATTTTCAGAATGTGGAACTGCAGAAAAAACAGAAAATTCTTGGAAAGGCAGCAAATGCTTTAAGTTCAAATTATAATGGCCCTGAAGAAGTAATGAACCAGACCTTGAATATTGTAGTAATTCTTCTTGGAATTGGATCTTACGGAACCGTTATTTTTATAATCGACTGGAAGATCCTTCTGGCTGTTCTTGCTATGTTTATGGGCAATGTTATTCTTCAGACGGTGGCAATTAAATATAACGACAAGCATCGCGAAGAAGGTTCAGAAATCTGGCGCAAGAAAAATTACATTAAACAGAAGAGCATGAATGTAAGTGCCGGTAAAGATATCCGTATCTATCAGCTTAAAAACTGGTTCCATCTTCTTTTGAATGATGTTATAAGGCGCCGCAGGGATTATACAAAACGGCTTGAACTGTTCTGGTATTTGCCAACAATTTCCGATGTAGGGTTTAATTTTTTTAGGGAATTTCTTGCTTACAGTATTTTAATTAAACGGGTTATTTCTGGTCAGATTGATGCAGCTACCTTTACTCTGTACATAGGATTAATTGGAAGTTTCTCTAACTGGATTTATGGGCTTTCGGGAAACTTTAATGCCCTTAGACGTGCCAGTCATGAGTTTAATGACTATTTTGACTTTATGGATTTGCAGGAAAATTTAAGAGGGGAAGGTTTTCCCCTGTCTTCAGCCGCTGCAGACGCAGCGTCTTCCGCCACCCCTTCTAGCGGGGACACCCCGCAACGCCCCGCTCCTGAAATCACTTTTAAGAATGTAGAATTTACTTATGACGGAGCTGAAAAGCCAACTCTGCAGGATTTGAATTTTACAATTCATGCGGGCGAAAAAATAGCCCTTGTCGGAAACAACGGGGCCGGTAAAACAACAATTGTAAAACTCCTTACAGGACTTTATTCCCATACAGGCGGAGACATTCTTGTAAACGGGGAACCAATTCAGAACGTTTCAATTGATAAGTATCAGGACAATATAAGTGTCCTGTTCCAGGATACAGTTCCATTGGCCTTTTCCCTTGAGTCAAATGTTGCCAGTGTGGAAGATGAAAAGATTGATACAGCAAAAGTAATTGAATCCTTACAGAAAGCAGGATTATTGGAAAAAGTGAAAAGTCTTCCTAAGCGTGAAAAAACCTTTATTACTCAGAACCTTGATGATGACGGAATTCTGCTTTCGGGCGGGGAAACTCAGAAACTTCTTCTTGCAAAAGCAATTTATAAAAACGGTAATTTCCTTATTCTGGACGAACCGACTTCTGCTTTGGATCCAATTGCAGAAAGCAAGATTTACGAAGAATACAATGCAATGGCAAAAGGAAAAACTGCCGTATTTATCAGTCACCGCCTTGCAAGTACAAAGTTCTGCGACAGGATCATGTTCCTTGACGCTGGAAAAATCGCAGAGTTTGGTACCCACGAAGAATTAATGAAGCGTGGGGGAAAGTACAAAGAAATGTTCGAAATCCAGAGCCAGTATTATGTGAAATAGGGGAGATGAATTATGAATAACAGAATAAATACAATAAAAAAGGTTTTACGTCTTACACATAAACTTCAGAAAGGACACATAACTCTGATTATTATTAACAGGCTTATAAATGCTGCTGTTCCATTTGTGGAATTAGTGTTTACAGGTATTATTCTTGATCAGTTGATTTCAAAAGCTCCATATGAATTAGTAATGAAGAATGCAATTATGTTAATTGGTATCAGGGCTGTTACAGCCTTGTTTTACTGGGGAATGGAACATGTTATCACTATAAACTCTACAACATTGAGCGAAAAAATCGATCAGATGATCTGCGAAAAAACTTTTGATATTGATTATGATATTCTTGAAAAACGCGAAACACTGGATTTGATCAAAAGAGCCGAAGAAGGAATCAACTCGTATGGGAATATAACAGGATTCTGCCAGGGCTTTGCAGGAATTGTTGAAATGATTGCAAAAATCATTTATTCCATTGCGATTCTCGTTCCTCTTTTTATACCACGGGCTTCTGTTCCTGCAGGTTTCCTTCCGCAATTTCTGAATAAATGGTATGTAGTGTTCCTCTTGCTTGCAGTTCTTGTTATCAAAGTTGCAGTTTCTACTGTAATCAATAAAAAGAGTCAGAAAATTCAAGCAGACTTCTTTAATCAGAATGTTCGTGCCAATCGAGAATATGGTTACTACTTTAATTTAATGTTCGAGTATTCCCTTGGAAAATATATTCGTCTTTATAAAAGTCAGAATATGGTCCTGCGAAAAGTAGGAGAAACTTTAGGCTGGATGGAAAAACAGTTCTTGGGGCTTATGGCTCGGATAAACACAATTCAGTTGCCGGATTTTCTTGTTCAGTTTCTGGTTCAGGGAATAAGTTATTCGTTTGTTGGATTAAAAGCAATTTACGGTTTTATTTCAATTGGAAGCGCCCTGAAATATATAACAGCTTATGGTCAGCTTGTAGACAGTATTTCTGGAATTTCCTACAGCATCGTAGATCTTGGAATTAAGTCAGAATATCTTTCTTACTTCTATGATTTTATGGAAATACAGAACAAACAGTATGATGGAACCATTCCAACAGAAAAGCGTGATGACAATGAATTTGAAATTGAATTCAAAGATGTTTCTTTCAAATATGCAAATACTGAAAATTACGTTTTGAAGCATTTGAATCAGAAAATTAAGATTGGAACAAAAACTGCCATTGTCGGTAAAAACGGGGCAGGAAAAACGACCTTTATAAAACTTTTGTGCCGTCTTTATGAACCTACAGAAGGGCAGATTTTACTGAACGGAATTGATATCCGTTATTACGATTATAAAGATTATTCAGATTTGTTTGCGGTGGTTTTTCAGGACTTCAATCTGTTCTCTTTTTCAATCGCAGAAAACGTTGCTTCAAGCGGTTTGTATGATGAAGGAAAAGTTACAGACTGTTTAACTCGTGCGGGTTTTGCAGACCGACTGGCATCTCTTGAAAACGGAATAAAAAGTAATATCTATCAGCAGGAAGATGGAGGCGTAGAAATCTCTGGCGGTGAGGCCCAGAAAATTGCAATTGCCCGCGCATTGTATAAGAATGCACCGCTTGTAATTCTTGATGAACCAACTTCTGCCCTGGATCCGGTTTCTGAATTTGAGATCTACAAAAAGTTTGACGAAATGGTAGAAGACAAAACTTCTATTTATATTTCACACAGAATGAGCAGCTGTCGTTTCTGCGACAACATTCTGGTTTTTGATGATGGTCAGATTGTTGAGCAGGGAAGTCATGAAGCTTTACTTCAAAATAACGGCCTGTACAGTGAATTATGGAATGCACAGGCACAGTATTATGAATGAACTTTATACCTGTCCGCCATATTTCTTTTTCAGTTCATCAGAATCTTTTACTTCCAGCTTGTCATAGAGCAGGGAAAGATAGTTTTCACAGGTCCTCTGGGAAATGTTCAGGGAATGGCAGATTTCCTTTTTGCTTTTGTTTTCGCAGAGCATATCGAAAATCTGTTTTTCCCGTGGAGTCAGCCGGTTCAGATAATTTGAACTTTCCAGAATCATGTTCATTAAGTCCTGCTGGATGTAAGTTTTTCCGGAAGCTACTGAATCAAGAGCAAGAATCAGTTCTGATTCACCTGCATTTTTTGAAAGAAAACCGTCGGCACCGCATTCTTTTGCATACATGACATTCCCGTAAGTTGAATACATTGAGTACATTATGCACTTGATTCCGGTAACTTTTTCTTTGAGAAGGCGGCAGATTTCATAGCCGTCATCTTCTCCGATTTTAATGTCAATCAGCGCAACGTTCTGAACTTCTTCAGTAATTCCTTCCAGTTCGTCTTTCAGTTCCGAAAGATTCTGGATAAGCTGTGCTTTGCTTGAAGCGGTGAACAGAGCTTTCCATGAAGAATGGTTTTCGATGTAGGTCGCAAGACCATGCAGAATCATTACATGGTCATCAATTAAAATCAGGTTCTTTTTCATAAATACAGGTGTATTTTAATTCATTCTTAGTTGAATGTGAATGTTACAGGTGCGTCCATGTCTTTGTAATAAAGCTGAAGTACAACACTTCCTTTAGGTGCAGTTTTTACTTCGAATGTAATTTTTCCGGAAGTTGATTTTCCAGAAAGGAAAGAAACTGAGTCTGCAAGATTCATCCATCCGCCTGCGGCCTGAGAATTATCTATAAGGAAAGCTCCAACCCAGCCCATGTTTGCAGAGCTTGTAACAGAATAATTGATTTCAACTTTATCGCCCACCTTAAGGCTTGAGACTGGAATAACACTGTACAGATCAATAAATGCATCATATTCAGTTTCAGCTACATAAAGATTCTTGCTGCTTGTTACCACTCTTGAAAGATTTTTAAGGTTAAGGCTCCATGTTTTTGCTCCTTCAGATCCTTCACGGATGTAAGTTATTCCCATTAAATTTACTTTTCCGTCAGTAATCATTACCTGGAAAGATTCACCTTCAATGATTACTGTGATTCTTCCGTCTTTTGTAGGGTCTCCTGTGTAAGTTCCGGAATAGAAAAGTCCCGAAACAGAACCTTCATATTTATTTAAATCGTATGTATTGTCTGAATAGAATACGAATTCGTTTTTTGCATAAACCCCGTTTACTGTACTTTCTGCGTAGAACTTACAGAGAACTGTTTTTCCACCCGGAGTTCCTGAAGGCAGGTTTTCCCGTGTTAATTCCATTCCAGCAAAATTTACTTTTCCGTTTACAACTGTAACTGAAAGAGGCTGTCCTTCAACCTTAAGGATAATTGTTCCGTCTTTGGAAGGATCTCCTGAATAGGTTCCTTCAACCCAGAGTTCTTTCTGGTTTCCTTCGATCATGTAGCCGTCGAAAGTGCCGTCAGAATAAAAGTTTACTTCTGCTCTGTATGTAATTCCGTATGCTGTTTCCGAGTAGGAATAAACAGCAACTTTTGATTTTGAACCGCCGCCAGGGGTGGCACAAGCCATAACGGAAAGAATTGCCAGAACTGACAAAAACAGTGAAAGTGATTTTTTGAATGTATTCATATTAGACTCCTTGTGTTTCATCTATGATGAAAATTTACAGCCGGGAGACTTTTTATGATTGAGTAAATCCTAAGAATTTTTGTGCGTTACGCACAGGTCTTTGGAGCTGCTTCTTTACAGAGGGTTATTTTACAGTAACTTTTGCTTTTGAAATGTCATATTCAAAAGAATCAGACTGATAGATATTCCAGGTGTAGCCGTCATATTCGTAGCTCAGGTTTATGAAAACAGCTTCATTCTTGAATAATGTTGAATCAATATGTTCCATTCCCTGATAAATGTTTACAGAAGCGTATGCATTAGGTGCATCTGCTTTTCGGTTAAGGTGCCCGAAATATTTCCAGTTTCCCCACTGAAGGCTGTATTTCAGTACTGAGCCAGGTTTGATTCTGATCTCTGGTGTTTTATTCCATTCGGCAATTCCTGATTCCGGATTTACCGACATAGAAACACCTGTACTTTCAAAAGTGAATTCACTGCCTGATTCCGGAATAACTGATATTCTGCTTGATTCTACAAGAGTAAAAGTATTCCTTGTTTTGTTTTCTTTGTAGTAGTTCACAACGAAATCATATTTTTCACCCGCATTCAGGTATTCATAGGTGAAAGAATCTTTCCTGTAGCGGGAAATCTGTTCCGGTTCCCAGAAAGCATATTCCGTATACCAGGCAATCTGGTCTGTATGGAACCTGGAGTCCGTTTTGTAAATCTGCATGTATCCTGTGTCGGGAGGACGGTTGAAAATATCTATTTTTACGCCGTCTCCGGTATAGGATTTGTCCTGAACAAGATAGAGTTTTTCTTCCGCGCCTGAGGTTTCAATTTTCTGGATGACAGCTTCCGATTGCTTTGAAATCACCACTTCGGCAGGCTTGTCAGTTTTTACAGCTGTTTCAGTTTTTTTCTGTTCTGTTGTAATTTCAGATATGACCGTTTTTTCCTCTGTTTCAGGTTTTGCAAGCTTTACGATATTTTCGATTTTGCCTCCCTCAAAAAGGGGAAGGAGACCGTATTCAATTTCAACTGTCTCAATAACAGGCTGCTGGGTTATGTAATTTTCAGGATTTCTGTCTTTTCGTTTTGAATATTTCTTTTCAAGTGTTTTTGTTGAAGTAACCTTTGCGTTGTCACGGATAATCAGTTTTTTTACTGTTGTGGTGCTGTCCAGAATTACTGTCGATTTCGATTCAACTGTAAGAATATCGATTGAAGAATTCTTTATGGTAACTGTTCCGGCTCCTGTGTTCTTCAGGATTGTTATGTTTCCGTTGAAAAGGTTTACAAGTTCAATTCCGTTTTTTGAAATGCTTACGGTATGACCATTCAGGTTTTTGCTGCTCAGGTTTTCTGAAATCTGTATGTCC
This sequence comes from Treponema sp., assembly GCA_045617385.1. GTDB lineage: Bacteria > Spirochaetota > Spirochaetia > Treponematales > Treponemataceae > Treponema_D. The sequence continues at coordinate 14,550 of JAZLIM010000111.1, read as the reverse complement.
TCAGTAAGGAATTCTGTTTTCGGTTGATTCCGGCTGCAGGAAAATAAAAAAAGAACTGCAGTTAAAAAAAAGATCGCTCTGTGGATTTTCATAAGTTTTAATATATACTATCAGAAGAAAAAATGAAAAGACCAGTTTTGTTTTTAATGCTTTTTCTATTTTCACTTAAAGCTTTCTCTTCCGATCTTGTAACTTTCGAGCTTGTTCAGAAAGGATACGAGAACTTCCTGAATACTCAGTCGGAAGAAACTCTTCAGGAATTTTCTGAACTTCTGGATGTGTTCAGGTGGGGAGATTATTACCAGACTGTTCAGAGAAAATCGCCGGAGTACAAGAAAAGCTTTGATGCTCTTGATGAAGCTGTAAAACAGATTCTTGGGAATATGGAAAGCCCGTGGCTTTCAAATGAGTCTGAGTCTGAAAGCACTTTCAAAGCTTCTGATATTTCAGGGCCTTTCAGTAATTTTCTTATCAGACACTATTCCTATACTACAAGATCTGCCTTTGTGGTAAGGATAATTCTTGCAGCTGTTTTTCTGTTCATTTTCATTCTTCTGGTTTTTCTTCTGCTTTATTTACGGGTAAAACGCCAGAAGCAGAATGCTTTGCTTCAGTCTAAATTCATTCTCCAGGGGCAGGAAAGTGAGCGCCGCCGTATTTCCGGTGAACTTCACGACACCATTGCACAGAATCTGAAAATCCAGAATCTGCAGCTTTTGAACTCACGGGATATGATTCCGGAGAATTCTTCTGCAGGAATTGAGTGGGACAGACTCCTTGAGTCATCCGAAAAAAATATGAGCCTTATACGTGAAATCTGTCAAAATCTTTTTCCTCCTGATTTTGAGAAACAGAAAATGGACTGGATTCTGAATGAATTCTGCAAGAACGTGGCCAGACAGAGGGGGCTGAACATCACCTGTTTTGTGTCAAAGGATTCAACGGTAGACAGTCTTCCTCTTGAAAAGAAACTTCACGTTTTCAGAATAATCCAGGAATGTGTGAACAATGGAGCTGTTCACGGAAAATGCAGTAATATTGATGTGGCAGTAACCAGAAAGATGATTTCCGTAAAGGATGACGGAGTGGGGTTCAATGTTCAGGAAACAATGGCTACCCAGTCAAATCATTTCGGGCTCCGTTCAATTTACGAACGCTCAAGAATTCTCAAGTCTTCCTGCCGCATAGAAAGCGGGGAAGGCGGTACAGAAATCACTATTCTTTTGAAATAGCTTACCGCCCCTGCCACACAAGTTCGAATTCTTCAAAAACAACAGGCATAGACGGAGTAAAATCATATCCGGTTATTGCGCTGTCTTCAGTAAAGAATTCTCTGTAACGGTCACGCCAGTCTTCAATGCAGACGTCTTCACCTTCTTTTCGGGCCATTTCCCAGGTTACTTCTTCAAAAGGAAGTACTGTAACGTTTGTGGTTTTCAGAACTCCAACAGGTTCTCCGTTCCAGTTGTTCAATACGTAATATGTGGATTTCTGCGGAAGAGGTTCAAAATCTATCTGGTATGCCGGAAGTGCCGAAAACTGGGCAGTTTTGCGTCCGGAAAGAATCAGGGCCATTATTATGGCAAAGTTATGCTCATCGCTTGAAAAAGTCAGTTCTCCGCCAAATGGTGTGGAAACCGGCAGATTTTTTTCTTTCAGAAAGCGGTTCCAATAATCATCAAGTGAAATCATGATTAGAATATACTGCAAATCTCCATATTTGGTTAATATATGTAAAGTAACCTTTTCTGTAACTGTTTGTTTATTGATAAAGGAAATTAAAAATTGTAAAATCAATTACTTTTTTCTATTTATATTATGTAAATTGGGGAACTTCTGAATGAAAAAATTACTTGCCTTGTTCTGCATCCTTGTGTGTGCAGCCGGAATGGTTTTCGCTGATGATTATGACAGCGATGACGAATACGACGATATCTATATTTATGAATCCAACGGGTCAGGTGACCAGATGGTAAAAATCGGTGTTATGCCGTGGTTTGCCCTGAATTTTGGTGACAAAATCTATCCTGGTGCTTCTGCAGAACTTGGATATTACCGCTTCCTGAATAAATGGCTTGCAGTAGGCGGGGAACTGACTATTACCTTCAATATGACTATCGGAAACAACGCCCTTACTACAGTTCCTGTTACTCTTGGGGTTATGGGACAGCCTTCTTTCGGGAAATTTGAATTTCCTGTAACACTGAGTGCCGGAGTTGCATACGAAACAGCCCAGAACAGTTCATATTTTCCGGGATTTGTATTTAAGGCCGAAGGGGGAGTGTGTTACCGCTTCTCAGAAATGTGGTCATTCGGGGCAATGTGTACATTCATGTGGCAGCCTCAGTGGTTCACAGATTCAAAATACAATGACAATGCTTTCTATATGGCACCTTCTCTTTGTGCCAGATATCACCTGTAAGGATGTGTGCTGATATGAAAAAAACAACCGGTATTTTTGCTGCTCTTCTGACTTTTATTCTGGCTTCATGTGCAGATCCTCTTTATTACAATATCCGAAAGGAAGTTCCTCTCAAGAGCGGAACTGTAAAAGGTGCAGTTAATTCAATTGTACGTTACACCTCTGAAGGTGAAGAATATATTGTGGCCCAGACCGGAGCTTCTGTTTTCTATAAGAAACCAATGGTTGAACGAACAGGTGACTCTTCTGTATGGACTAAAAGAGGAAACTCTGCATTCGGTGAAATTGCATTTGAATATCTTGATTCAAAATTCAACGAAAATGGCCGCTATATCACAAAAATCGCTTCTGACAGTACCAGCCTTTATCTTTTAACAACAAAAGTCGGTATTGATGATGATGAAAGCGAAGTTGTCATTGATTCATACTACCTTTACAAGACAAGTTCCCTTACAGGAAATGACTGGAACCTTATTCACAGCTGGAAGAATGACGGAACCTGTACTCTGATCTGTACGAATTCCATTGCACAGAGCGGTCGTACTGCTTTCCTCAAGAAAAACGGGAAACTCTACCAGCTTTCAGATTCTGTAACTGCAGAAACTCTTCTTGCTTCGGAATATGCAACAGAAATCTCTTCGGAAGCTTACTCATGTATCTATTTCAATGGCGGAATAAAGTTCTTTGATTCACCGGCATCGGTAACAAATGAAACTGCAGAAAATCCTGCCACAATGTATTTCTTTGTAAAAGATAAAGATGAAATCTTCTACTTTGACGGTACTGAAGAAAAGAAAGTATATGGTGCTTCAAATAATGTTTCCTGTATTGCTGTTACAAAGGATTCTCTGATTTTCGGTCAGGGAAATCCAAAGGGAATTGAAGCCGGTGGCGGCGGACTTCACCGCATTGCCCTCAAGGAAGACGGTACTCCGGAAGGTGCAACTTCTGCATTCAGAACAAATGCCGACGCTGCCATGACAACTTCTTATCAGATTCTGGCACTTATGGCTGCAGATCCTTCAAAGACTGAACTTGATAACTGCATTTATGCTTCATCTAACTTCAAGACTTCCGGTGTTTCTCTGAACGTTTCCTACGAAAATATCGGGCTTTGGGCTTATTACCCGAGCCGCGGTAACTGGAACAGAGAATAGGGTGCAGTACCGGAGGGCCGCTTAAGGGCCCGCTGTTTTGGAGTGCGACTTGTCAGATCCTTTGTTTGCCCAAAGTTCAGTAACCTCGGAACCGTTAGCGGCCCGAATGAGACCGCGTAACCTGGACGAATATATCGGGCAGGATCATATTGTTGGAAAAGGCCGGCTTTTGCGCCGCGCCATTCAGGCAGATCAGCTTACTTCAGTAATTTTTTACGGGCCACCGGGAAGTGGAAAAACAACTCTGGCCCGTGTTATTGCAAATCATACAAAATCCAACTTCATTACTCTGAACGCAGTACTTACCGGTGTTGCAGATATCAGGGAAGCAATCAAAAAAGCCGAGGAACATAAGAATCTTTATTCCCGCCGCACAATTCTTTTTGTTGATGAAGTTCACCGCTGGAATAAAAGCCAGCAGGATGCACTTCTTCCGTGGGTAGAAAACGGTACAATCATTCTTATTGGTGCCACCACCGAAAATCCGTTTTTTGAAGTAAACAAGGCTCTCGTAAGCCGTTCCCGTGTTTTTCAGCTGAAAGGCCTTACCCAGGATGACCTTAAAAAGGCCGCTCTTCAGGCCTTAAGCGACAAAGACCGGGGGTATGGAAACTGGAAGGTGGTTTTTGAGGAAGGCGCTCTTGAGCATCTTATAGAAACTGCCAACGGCGACGCCCGTTCTCTTCTGAATGCCCTGGAACTGGCAGTTGAAACAACTCCTGAAAAATGGGATCCAAAAGCACTTACTCCGGTTCCGGCCTGGGGAACCGAAATCTACATTTCTAAAGAAACTGCTGAAGAATCAATCCAGAAAAAGGTTGTTCTGTACGACCGTGACGGGGATTATCATTACGATATAATCAGTGCATTCATAAAATCTCTCCGGGGCAGAGATCCTGATGCGGCCATGTACTGGATGGCCCGAATGGTACGTGCCGGGGAAGACCCTCACTTTATTTTCCGCAGAATGCTTATCTCTGCCTGCGAAGATACCGGCCTTGCAGATCCTCATGCTATCAGTGTAGTGGAAAGCTGTGCTGCAGCCTTTGACCGTGTAGGGTTTCCTGAAGGAAACTACTTCCTGGCTCATGCGGCTCTGTATCTTTCTACGGCTCCAAAGTCCAACAGTGCCATGGCATTCTTTGATGCCATGAGTGCCGTAGAAAAAGAAGACCTTGATATACCAAATCACTTACGCGACGCAAACCGCGATGCCGAAGGTTTCGGCCACGGGGCCGGATACCTTTATCCTCACGCATACCGTGATCACTGGGTGGCACAGCAATATCTTCCGGGGGAACTGGCTGGCCGCGTTTTCTATACTCCAACTACTCAGGGCTATGAAGGCGAAATCCGGAGTGATGTGCTCAGCCGCAGGGAACTTCAGATTTCTTCTATTCTTGAAAGCAACCGGCCGGCAGAAGAAAATGTTCCTGAAGATGCAGCAATGGGAAACGGAAAGATTGAAGGTACGGGCCGCATTTCCGACTGGTGGATCAATTTCCACTTCAAGGCCGGCGATGAAAAGAAACCTGAAAACCTTACATTCAGTCCGAAAGACCAGCAGAAAGAAAATAAACTGACCCGTGCCGACAAATTCTGGCAGAGCAGACTTGATTCAAACCGTGCGGAAGTTCTTCTTGAAATCCGCGATACTATGATAAAAATGGCAGCTCTCCTCCGCCATCACAGAAGTCTTGTATGGAATGCCGACTCCGGTCTTCTTTTATGGGAAACTGCAAGAAAGTGTCCTGAAGGAATAGCCTGCGGTGTCTGTAAGTCGGAACAGGGGAAGGCTGTTCTTGAACAGTATGGTCAGACTCTGGATGATCTTGACCGTCCGCTTCTTTTTGTAAAGGAACCGGGAACTGAAGGAAATTCTTTTTCTTCTTCCATGGATTTCTTCAATAAAAAAGGAATCGCCTTTGACAGACTGTTCTTTATTGATCCTTTTGTTTCTTCAGAAGGAATCAGTGAATTTGCAGAAAGCCTTCAGAAAGCAGCTGAAAAAACAGACGGAAGTCTTTCTTCTGAATGGGCTATGATTCTTTCCCAGAAAATTCCATCCGGCGGACAGAAAATCAGCCGTCTTGTAAGAAACCAGGTGTTCGGAGGCGATGTTCCTTCAGGTCTGGTTCCGGTTCTTGAAAAAATGGAAAAAGCTGAAACAGAATTCTTCGGGGATACTTCATCTCCTCTTTTCAGCTGGAACGGTAAATATATAGAAGAATGTTTCAAAAACTGCGGTTTTTCAGTTACCTTTGAAGAAAAGGAAATAACCGAAAAGAAAAGGGTAATGGGACCTGAAATCAGAAAGTGGTTTGATACGGAAAGCTCTCTTTACGGACGCCGGATGATTGAAGCGGTAGGAAAAGAAGACCTTCAGAAAATCGTAGACGTTCTTGAAGAAAACTGCCAGAAAATCATATTTGACTGGAAAAGTACGGTGTGCTTTGCACTTGTTAGCAAGTGAAACACCCGTTATAATAAATGAAAGAAATATTCACTAAGTGAGGATAATTATGGATAGATTTGTACTTTCAGTTCTTGTAGAAAACCATGCAGGTGTTTTGAGCCGTGTTTCAGGCCTTTTCAGCCGCCGCGGATATAACATCGATTCCCTCACAGTTTGTGAAACAAGCAATCCTGATCAGTCAAGAATGACAATCGTTGTTCGCGGTGATGAATACATTCTGGACCAGATTCAGAAGCAGCTTGCAAAACTTGTTGAAGTAATTTCAATCAAAAAGTGCGAAAGCAAAGTAACCTGCCAGAGAGAAATGGCTCTTATCAAGGTTAAAGCCGAAGGTCAGAACAGAGGCACAATTATCGAAACATGTGACATCTTCCGTGCACATATCGTTGATGTGGGAATCAAATCGGTAATTGTTGAAGCAACCGGAAGTGAAGACAAAATCGAAAGTCTTCTCCGTCTTCTGGAACCTTACGGAATTCTTGAATACGTTAAGACTGGTCTTACAGCCATGGACCGCGGCGAAGAAGTTCTTGCATAAGTTCTTGCAAAATCGAATTTATTTGATATAATTAACTAACTATATTCCCGACAAATTCGTTCTGGGAGGGGTCTGATGAACGAATGGCTTAAAAAAGTATTGGGCAAAGCGAAAGAATTATGGTCTAAGTGGAAGCCCGTCCAGAAAGTCATATTATTTGGAATTATTGCAGTCGTAATTGCCGCAATTGTTGTAACTGCAAATGTCTCTTCAAAACCAACAACAGTCCGGTTGTTCAATTCTCCAGTCTTGGATGATGCATCTCGTTATGCTATTCTTGACCGTTTAACTCAGGAAAATGTATCAGCTGATTTTGATGATAACGGTTATATTTCCGTTCCTGATGAACAGACTGCACGCCGTATGCGTGAAATCCTGATCAGTGAAAACCTGGTTCCGTCAAATATTGATCCGTGGGCCGGTTTTTACGACAGAAGCTGGTCTACAACCGATTCAGACCAGAACGTAAAACTTAAAAATACAATCCAGAAGCAGCTGAAGCAGCACATTGAGTCTATAGCAGACGTAACAATGGCTGATGTAAATATTGTTCTTCCGGAACGCCAGATTTTCTCGGCCGACCAGAATCCCGTTTCTGCAAGTATCATTCTTAAAACGACCCCAACAAGCAATCTTACTACAGACAAACGCCGTATTCTTGGAATCCAGAAGCTGGTTCTTACTGCAATTGAAGGACTTCAGGCTGAAAATCTGATTATTTCGGACATTGACGGAACTGTGCTCAATGACTTTGAAAGCATGGCCGACAGTGACCGTATCGATGTAATCGCAAAACAGCAGAAACTGATTCAGAAAGAAGAAACCAGAATCCGTGCAAGTGTTCTGAAGCTTTTCCAGAATACTTACGGTGAAGACCGCTGCCGTGACATGCGTATTACAGTTGAAATGGATATGTCCAAAAAGAATACAGAGGCTACAATCTATTCGCCAATTGAAATCAAAAAGGACAATCCTGATACACCTTACGATGATTCAGAATACCGCGATGTACTTCCAATTTCACAGCAGACCGTAACAAAGGAATGGCAGGGAACAGGATACAATCCAGAAGGTCCTGCCGGAGTAGAAGGCCAGACCCCGCCGGTTTACTCAGATATGTCCAATGTTATCGGAAAGTCTGTAGAAACAGGAGTTACTCAGAATAACGTAATCAATACCAAACAGGTTTCAGAGGAAACAGCACCAAAAATCGACAGAATTTCTGTTGCTCTGAACCTTGACGGAAAATGGTATCTTGCCCGTGATCCTAAATCACGTGATTTCATTATTGAAAACGAAGGTGAACGTGCAGGTTACAGAAAGTGGATTTATGTACCGATTTCTGCCGATGAATTAAGTGAAGCAGAAAGAAATCTTCGTGCTTCAGTTGGTTATAACCGTGAACGCGGTGACCTTGTTGTTGTTACAAATATTGCTTACGACCGTGAAACTGAACACAATGAGCTTGATGATGCATATTTTGCAGCCATCCAGCGCAGAAGAACAATTCTTCTGGTTCTTGTTGCTCTTGCAGTTGTTCTTGTTGGCTTTATTCTGTTCAGAATTATCAGCCGCGAACTGGAACGCCGACGCCGTCAGAGAGAAGCAGAGCTTCTGGAAGCACAGCGCCGCCGTACAGAAGAAAACCTGTGGAATGCAAAAGAAGACGAACAGGTTGTTTCAATGTCTGTTGAAGAATCCCGCAGACTTGAACTTCAGGAAAATGCAATCGCCATGGCAAAGGAACACCCAGAAGATGTTGCAATGCTTATCCGTACATGGCTTATGGAAGAGTAAAAAAAATGCGGGTTAGGGAGCATTTTTTTTACGTCTAAATAGGGAAATCTGCGGTAGCAGATTTATCAAGAAGAAGACGTAGACGTGAAAATAATAAAAGGAAAAATATATGGCAGACGAAGAAACAAGCACCGCTAAAGCACCTTCAAGTAATCCGAAGCCGGTACCAAAGCCGGGTAGTCTTAAGCCTGTTACAAGCTCAAAGAAAAGCAGCAAAGATTACAAAAGCCTTACAGGACGCCAGAAAGCCGCTATCTTCCTGATTTCTCTTGGACCTGAAGTTTCCTCTGAAATCATGAAGCATCTTCGTGAAGACGAAGTTGAAACACTTACATTTGAAATTGCCCGTCAGGAAAAAGTTGATGCCGAATTCAAAGATGCTGTTCTGGAAGAATTCCAGGAGCTCATGAATGCCCAGAACTTTATTACTACTGGTGGTATTGATTACGCCCGTGAACTTCTTGAAAAATCTCTTGGTTCACAGAAAGCCATCGATATCATCAACCGCCTTACTTCAAGCCTTCAGGTTCGTCCGTTCGACTTTATCCGCCCTACAGACCCTGCACATCTGTTGATCTTTATCCAGCAGGACTATCCTCAGACAATCGCTTTGATTCTTGCTTATCTGGAACCTGGAAAAGCTGCCGTTATCCTTCAGAATCTTCCTGAAGATATGCAGGCTGAAGTTTCAAAACGTCTTGCTACAATGGACCGTACATCTCCAGACGTTCTTCGTGAAGTTGAACGCGTTCTTGAAAAGAAACTTTCTACACTGTCTTCAGAAGACTATACAGCTGCCGGTGGTGTTGAATCTATCGTTGAAATCCTGAACCTTGTTGACCGTTCTTCTGAAAAGTCAATTATCGAATCTCTGGAAGAAGACGATCCGGATCTGGCAGAAGAAATCAAAAAGCGTATGTTCGTTTTCGAAGATATCGTTATGCTGGACGACCGTGCTATCCAGAAAGTTCTCCGCGACGTCGATCAGCAGGAACTTGCAAAAGCCCTCAAGTCTGTGGATACAGAAGTTCAGGACAAAATCTTCCGCAACATGTCAAAGCGTGCCGCAAGTATGCTTAAAGAAGATATGGAATTCATGGGACCTGTTCGTCTTAAGGACGTTGAAGAATCCCAGCAGAAAATCGTTTCTATTATTCGTCGTCTTGAAGACTCCGGCGATATCGTTATTGCACGTAGTGGTGAAGACGAACTGGTATCATAAAAAAGTAGGAATAAAAAATGGCAAAATCTGTTTTTCGCCCTGGCGAAATGAAAACAAAAGAAGATTCGGTAATGCTTCCTCTGGTTCACAATTTCCAGCCTGTTGAGACTGTTGAAGAAGAAGTTGTTGATGAGTATACAGGGCCTACTGCAGATGACCTGCGTCGGGAAGCTGAAGCTTTCAAGAAACAGTGGGAAAACGAAAAACAGAAACTTGAAGTAGAAGCACAGAAAAGTGCTGAACAGATTATCAAGAATGCCGAAGATGCTGCCTTTGCCGAAGTAAAACGCCAGTCTGATGCTGCTGCAGAAATCAAAGCTTCTGCAGAAAAAGAAGCCGAAGCAATTATTGCAAAAGCAAAGGCAGAAGCTGCAGAGATTGTTGCATCAGCTGATTCTAACCGTGCTGCCCTTGAAGAAGATGCCCGCCGTAAAGGTTTTGATAACGGGCATCAGATGGGCTATATGGAAGGAAAGGCAGAAGCTGAACGACTTGTTGAACGTATGCACCGCATGCTTGAAGCCGTAATGCAGCGCCGTGAAGAAATCCTTCGTGATACAGAAACTCAGATTGTTGAGCTCGTAATTCTTATGAGCCGCAAAGTTATTAAAATCATTTCAGAAAATCAGAAGAACGTTATTATGGCTAACGTTCTGGCTGCTCTTAAAAAAGTTCGTACGCGTGGTGAAGTAACACTTCGTGTTAATCTTGAAGACGTAAAACTTACCTCAGAACATATCGATGAATTCATCCAGCATGTTGAAAAGGTTAAGGGAATTACAGTTCTTGAAGATTCATCGGTTGAAAAGGGTGGTTGTATCGTTGAAACAGACTTCGGTGCAATTGATGCCCGTATTTCAAGTCAGCTTACAGAACTTGAAAACAAGATTATTGAAGTTTCTCCTGTAAAGAACGTTAAGCGTTCTGATCTTGCAGGTGACGCATAATAAAGAACCGTTTTACGGGGATTTTATACGGGTGGGATATGCGTTCTTCATACACAAAAGAATTTAACTTTACAAAATATTTGTCTTCAGTAGTTGATGCCGAAACAATCCTTTACATCGGGCGTGTTACAGCTGTACGCGGGCTCGAAATTGAAAGTGAAGGACCTCGTTCGGTCATCGGCGAAATGTGTACAATCAAGCTCAGTGACGGAACAAAACTTCTGGCCGAAGTTGTTGGTCTTGAAGAAAAAAAAGTCCGCCTTACTGCCTTCGGGGACACAAAGGGAATTGAAGTTGGCTGTGAGGTAATCGCTTCCGGTTCTGTTCTTCAGGTTCCTGTGGGAATGAATCTTCTTGGCCGCACAATCGATGCAACCGGAAAACCTGTAGACGGGCTTGGAGAACTTGTTCCGGAAACATACTATCCGGCAGTAGCTGATCCCCCGCCTGCCATGAGCCGCCGCGATATCAACCGCCGTGTAACCACCGGTGTCCGTGCAATTGATTCACTCCTTACTGTTGGACGCGGGCAGCGTATCGGTATTTTTGCCGGCTCTGGTGTTGGAAAATCTACTCTGCTTTCAATGATCGCAAGAAATACCGATGCAGACATAAACGTTATCGGGCTTATTGGTGAACGTGGCCGTGAAGTATTGGACTTCATTAACCGTGACCTTGGAAAAGAAGGACTTAAACGTTCGGTAATTGTAGTGGCCACAGGAGACCAGCCTTCAATCTGCCGTCTCAGGGCTGCTTACGTCTGTACTGCTGTTGCAGAATATTTCCGTGATAAAGGAAAAGATGTAATGCTCATGCTCGACTCGGTAACACGTTTTGCACAGGCACAGCGTGAAATCGGGCTTGCAAACGGCGAACCTGCCGCCCAGAAAGGATATCCGCCTTCAGTTTTTGATCTTATTCCAAAACTTCTTGAAAGAACCGGAACAAACGACAAAGGTTCCATCACCGCTTTCTACACTGTTCTTGTTGACGGTGACGATATGAATGAACCTATAACCGATAAGGTGCGCGGTACTCTGGACGGACACATTGTCCTGAACCGTGCCCTGGCTCAGGCTTATCATTACCCTGCAATTGATGTTCTTCAGTCTATTTCCCGTCTTTCAAAACGGGTAACCGGAAAACAGACACAGAAAGCCTGCGGAAAACTCAGAAGTCTCATGGCCGCATACCAGCAGCGTGAAACAATGATTACTTCCGGAATTTACCAGAAGGGAACTTCTCCAGAAATTGACCAGGCAATTGAACTTCACGGTGCCATTGAAGAATTCCTAAAACAGGAAGAATATGATCCATGCCCGATGAAAGAAACCCTTGAAAAACTTTCGGCCCTTACTGGAATTGAAATTCCTGAAGAAGAGTTTGCCATCAATCCGGGCATCAATAATCCTACTACGGCCCAGATAGTTGATGCTGCAAAATCACCTTTGCTTTCTGAATAGAATCTATGAAAAAGTTCAAATACGAACTTCAGGATATTCTCGAAATCAGACAGTTTGAGCAGGAGGCTGCCGAGGCGGAACTTGCCAAAGCCCTTGCTGTAGAAACTCAGATTCAGAACGAACTTGACCAGCTTGCAGTGCGCTATGCAGCCGTAAAAGAGCAGACAAAAGGCTCTTCTGATTTTCAGGATGTTCTTTCGGCCAATCAGTTTTACAAATTTGTTGATGACAGAAAAGAAGAACTTTTTGCCCGGATGGCTGAAGCAAAAATTGTTTCGGAAGAGAAGCGTTCAATTCTGAATGAGATCATGAAGAAAACAGAAGCTTTAAAAAAACTGAAAGAGATGCAGCTTTCCGAATATAAAAAGCTTGAAGCACTTGAAGAAGAAAATGAAGCTGATGAAATGAATAACATCAGGTATGGCTTAAAAAAATAACCGCCGTTTCCGGCGGTTGTTTTTTTATCAAATGGTCCCTGAGCTTGCGGTCCCAGAGCTTGTCGAAGGGTCGAATGGCCCATTTGATTAATAGCGGAAATCGCTTCCTCCAATAAACTCACGGATTATAGACCGCGGTGGAACTACACTTGGCGGAAGTGTGGAGAACTTATTCAGGAAGTTCAGAAGTTCTGAAGCTTTTGCGTATTCCTTCTGTTCTGGTTTTACGCAGCGGAGAAGAGGAGCGGCGTAAGTTCTGAGAACTGCCAGTTCGTAATCAAGTGCCGTATTCAGGACTGCGTCTGCATTGTTCTGATACGGGAAGATGTGGAGTTTTTCTCCTTTTGTAACGCTGTCCCAGGAAGCGATTGTGGCGGCAGCACTTCTTCCGCGGTAACGGGAATCACGGACTATACGGCGGATAAGGCGGTTGTCAGTTGTGCTGATTCTTGCATGATCATCTAGATTCAGCTGCGTCAGGGCTGAAAGATAAATCTTGAATTTGAGTTCTTCCGGAATCTTTGGAGTAAGGTTAGGGTTCAGACCATGGATGCCTTCCATAATGAGAATCTCATTTTCCTTAAGTTCCATTTTTTTCTTTTCGTCAAAATACTGGCTTGAAGTATGGAAATCATAGGAAGGCAGCTGGACTGTTTTTCCTGCGAACATATCAAGGAGATTCTGGTTCAGAAGTTCAACATCCAGAGCTTCAAGACATTCAAAGTCAGGTTTTCCGTTTTCATCTTTCGGTGTGCGGTCAATTCCTGCGTAATAATCGTCAAGGCTTATAACTTTCGGTGTTATTCCGATTGCCTGAAGTTCAAGAGCAAGCTTTTTGGAAGTTGTTGTTTTTCCGGAACTTGAAGGGCCTGCAATAAGAACTACACGGGCACTCTTCTTTTCCGCAATCTGGGAAGCAATTTTCGAAATGTTTTTTGTCTGGAAAGTTTCTGCAATGTCTACAAAATCCTGTGCCCTGTGTTTTGAAAGGCAGACTTCATTTAATGATGCCACTGTTGTTATTCCGATACGTTTTCCCCATTGTTTGTATTCAGAGAAAACTTTTGCCAGGGCCGGCTGATCCTGAAAATCCTGAAGTTTTGTCATGTCGCTTGCGGAAGGGAAGCGCAGGAGGAATCCGTCCTGGTATTTCATAAGGTCGAACACCTTGAGGAGCCCGGTAGATGAAACTACAGGACCGTAATGCATGTCGGAAAATCCGTCGATGGTATCAAAGTGAACTGCCGGAGGACACATGTATTCCAGCTGCTTTCTTGTTTCTACAAGATTTTCATCTTCAAGAATTTTACAGGCAGCAGCATGCGGTACCAGTTCAATTTCTATAGGCAGATCCTGTTTTACCAGGTTCTTCATTTTCGTAAGAAGCATATCAATCTGCTGCTGTTCAACAGGTTTTCCGTCATCAAAAGTGTAGAAGTATCCGCGGTCAATGGAACTTCCTACAATCAAACGTTTTCCAGGGAAAATTTTGTGGGCTGCACAGGCCAGAATCAGACAGAGCGAGCGGCGGTAAATCTTTGCACCTTCGTTTGAATTGATCAGAATCGGACTTACCGTGCAGTCGTATTCCAGGGACTTGTTCAGTCCGCATATTTCGTTATTTACAAAAGCACCGAGAATGCTTTCTTCTTTGTGGCCGAAGTCGGCTGCAATGTCCATGATGCGGGAAAATCTTTTTACAGAGACAGTCTTTCCGTTTTCAAAAGTTACGTTGATGTTTTCAGTCATAAAATACCTCTCTTCTGAACATAAATATACATCCATTATAAAAGCAAATTCCTGAAAATGATAGAAAAATCTCCAAAATCTTTAATAAGAATGGATAAAAATGCAAAAAGGCACCTTTGTTCTTGCATAAATATTCATGGTTTTGTATATTTTGTGTATAAATATTCATTCTGGAATTAATTTTTCATTTATAGGAGACTATTATGGCAAAAGGAAAGGTAGTTCTTGCTTATTCAGGTGGACTTGATACAACAGTTATCATTCCATGGCTCAAAGAAAATTATGATTATGATGTAATCGCCGTTTGTATTGACGTAGGTCAGGGCGACGACTGGGAAGCAA
>JAZLIM010000110.1:0-10754 GCA_045617385.1 Treponema sp. | reverse complement strand
ATACATCCAGCCAATGGTAACAAACCCAGAAAAACCAATGACAGCTATCATCGGTGGTGCAAAAGTATCATCAAAAATCGCTGTTCTTGAAAGCCTTATGAAGAACGCTTCAACACTCATCGTTGGTGGTGGTATGGCTTACACATTCCTGAAAGCTCAGGGACACGAAGTAGGAAAATCACTCGTAGAAGATGACTTCCTCGACACAGCAAAAGACCTTCTGGCTAAAGCTGCAGAAAAGAACGTAAAAATCCTTCTCCCTGTTGACCACGTAGGTGCTGCAGAATTCGCAGACAAAGATCCAGTTGCAGTTGATGCGGTTGATCTTCCAGCTGACCTTATGGGTCTTGATGTTGGTCCAAAAACAGTTGCTCTTTACAAAGATGCAATCCTGGCTTCTAAATCAATCGTATGGAACGGACCAGTTGGAGTATTCGAATTCGAAAACTTCGCTAAAGGAACAGAAGCTGTTGCACGCCTCGTAGCTGAAGCTACAGGTAAAGGTGCTATGACAGTAGTTGGTGGTGGTGACTCAGTTGCTGCTGTAAACAAATTCCAGCTTGCTGACAAAATGAGCCACGTTTCAACAGGTGGTGGTGCTTCCCTCGAATTCCTCGAAGGAAAAACCCTCCCAGGTATAGCCATTTTGGCTACAAAGTAGACAAAATGGCGTGTCGAGTTTGCAAAGCAAACTCGAGGAGGTCAGCTTGCTGACCGACCAATCCTGGCTTCAAAATAACTGCTACAAAATAACTGTAACAGTTTAAGCTGATAAAAAATCCCGGTGAATTAATCACCGGGATTTTTGTTTAACATCAGAAAGGCTTTTTTATACTCTGAAGCCTTTTACAGTTCCCTGCATAGAAGAAACGGCTGAACGGTTGCTGTTTACGCTGTCATTTACCTGTTCAATTGCATCATTCAGGTGATTTGAAGCTTCAACTCCTTCATTTACCATTTCAAGGGCGTTCTTTGAAGAAGAAACTACATCAAGCATGACAGTGCGTACATTTTCGGCACGTTCACTTTCGCTTTCTGCAAGAGTTTTAATAGACTGAATTGCATTTACCAGTTCGTTTGTTGTGCGTAAAGTATCTTCTGCACCCTGGCGCTGTTCTTCCATTGCAGCAGCAATGGTTTTTACAAGTTCGCTTGTAGCCTGAACATTTTCTTCAATATCTTTGAAGCTCTTTCCGGCCACATTGATGGAATCAACACCTGCGTTGATTTTTCCAACCATATCCTTGATCTTTTCCTGAATATCTTTTGCGCTGTTTGAAGAAGACTGTGCAAGTGAACGTACTTCATCGGCAACAACGGCAAAGCCGGCACCGAATTCTCCGGCGTGAGCGGCTTCGATGGCAGCATTCATTGAAAGCAGGTTTGTCTGGCTTGCAATAGCCTGGATTACCTTAACAATAGCTTCAACTTCAGTAGATACTTTCTGGATTTCAGTGATTGCTGCAACTGCTCCCTTAAGGGACGCATTTCCTTCTGCGCTGGACTGTGAAAGGGCAGAAGAAACTGTGTCTGCTTTTCTTGTCATTTCAGCAACGCTTGCAATGTTTGCCGACATTTCGTTGATGGCGGCACTGGCAGTTTCTACAGATGAAGTCTGGGCAATAACCTGTTTCTTTACGTGTTCTGCGTCTTCTGTAAGGGCAAGAACGTCTTTTTCGGCATTGTCTACAAGGGTATTCTGATTGATGCTTCCTTCTTCGATTTTCTTGAAAGAAGTGATCATCTGTTTAAGGGCAGAGTTTGCTTCTTCGGAAACAGCTGAAAGCGTATCTGACTGTTCGGCAACTACATCGGTGTCATTCTTGAGTGCATTGATCATGGATGCCAGTTTTTCGATCAGTTCGTTGATGGCACCAGAAAGGGCACCGTAATCATCAAGCATTGTCAGTTCAATACGGGAAGTAAGGTTTCCTTCTTTTGCAATGTCCTGAACGCGGTGCAGGTTTGTAGCGATTCGCTTTGAGAAACTATGGAAGATGTAGAAACAGATGGAACCGCAAAGAATGAAACAGACGATTCCCGAAATTACCGCTTCCTTCATGTATACGTAAACTGCATCATAGGAAGCCATATCAAGAGGCTTTGCAATAATCTGGAACGGAACAGTCATCATATTGATGATGATAAAGAGGAAGGAAACAAAACAGAGCATGATGGCCGAAGTTGAAAAGTTGAGCGATTTTCTGTTTGCAAAGTCGTTTACAGTGTGGATTTCAAGAAGTTTTCGTCTTCTTGAGAACATTTCGTTTACAACCTGGATTTCTACCGTTGCGGTGAAAATGGCACAGGCAAGACACTGCACGATGAAGTCGGAGGCCAAGCGGTCTTAGGAAGACAATGTAAGAGCTCAACTCCTTCGCTCACAGAACGACATGGCTACGACCCGACTTTGGATCCCAAGAACTTTTCCTCTTCTTGAGAACATTTCGTTTACAACCTGGATTTCTACCGTTGCGGTGAAAATGGCACAGGCAAGACACTGCACGATAACCATGGTGCAGCGAGGCATGAAAAGTTCAACACGGCCTTCGGCAATACCTTTTAAAAGAAGAATGAACTGTCCCACAAAGAAACCGAAGAAGTTTGTGAGCCAGATTGCTATACATACTTTTCTGTAGCCTCCAAGACATTTGTTCTTTTCTTCTTCAGTTGGCTTTACTTTTTCAGTTTTTATTTTCTGAATGATTTTTTCGAACTTTGAAAAAATCGGATGAAGAATGATTCCTACAATTGTAAGAAGAACTGCACAAAGAACCAGGGAAAATGGCAGTCCCGACCAGTAAGAACTCAGGTCTCTATATAGGAAAGCAAGTGCATACCAGCGGATAAGCATCATGGTAGCAAAGGAAACCGGAACAAAGAACAGATAAAAATTCAGAAAAAGAGTCATAATTACTCCTAAAATATGAAAAATCTCCAACTATAAATTATAAGTGGGATACATAAATATAGCAATTATTTGCGGATGATAACTGAAAAAAAATTGTTTGATTCAGCTGTATCGTTCAATGAGACAGTGGCTGTGGTATAATAAAATCAGTTGAATGACCACTGTCAGTTTTTATTACTGTGGTATAATGGAATAATACGGAGGTAACAGAGTGGCATCTGTTCTTGAGATAATTCAGTCAACAATCAGAGAAAACTGCAGAAATGAGAATGCTGTATTCGTTTTTTCTACCGACATTGCCTGCAGTACCTGGGCCGAATGGGCGGTAAAAAATACAGAAGTCCGGGCCATTGCAAGGGAGCGCTTCAAGGCCTGGGACCGTTTTAAGGAAGAGGCAACGGAAGAAAAACAGGAAGGGCATCCTGTTCCGGGACTTCTGCGCAAGGTTTTTGCAGAAAACCTTATGACTGAAAATGCTGCTTCTCCGATTTTCAAAAAGATTATTTCTCCGGAATTTGCCGGTAACTCTTCGGCATTTACTGACTGGGTCTGTTCTATTCTGCCGTCCCTGAAAGCATGGAAGGACCGTTATGAAAAATACAGTGGAGGGAAAACTCCCGATGAAGAGGATTCTGATTATCTGCTGCTTTTCAACCGCTATTCAGATTTCCTTCTGAATGATCCGGTTACAAAAAGTCCCCGTGAAGAAAAACTTTATGAACCGGCCTGGGCTGCAAAGAATCTTTTTGTGGGAGACCGCCAGTATTATGTGTTCTTTCCTGAGATTCTTGATGACTATGCTGATTACAAAGAATTCTTTACCGGAAGTGAAATTCCGAATCTTCATGTATTCTTTGTAAAAGATACGGATGATACAGAAAAGACTGTTCCAGCGGAATTTTTTTCAAATTCCAGAACAGAATTCAGAAAACTCTGCCTTGCATTACGGAATATTCACGAGACTGAAAAAGGCAGCTGGCGGGAAATGGCTGTTTCTGTTCCTGATATCGATACCTATCTTCCATATATTGAACGCGATCTCCGCCTCTACGCCATTCCTTATGTTGTCCGTTCCGGCCGTAAGGTTACCGGAATAAATGCAGGTTCTATTTTTACCTGCGTAAAAGAGGTGGCCGACAAGGATTTTTCATACGATTCAATGCGTGCTCTTCTTACCAACAGCTTTGTTCCATGGAAACATATTAACCTGAATGAAGAACTTGTAAGGGAAGGAGCAAACAGAAAGTGCATCGTTAATTACACAAAAAACGGAAGAGAGGTTGATGTCTGGGCTGAAACTCTTGGTCTGGTAAAAAACAAACAGGTTGGTGAATGGTATTCGGTAATCAGAAAATGGGTTAAGTCTCTTTCAGAAGCAAAGGATTTTAAAACTGTCCGTCAGGCCTGGTTTACGGGAAAGAATCAGCTTTTTGATTTCGATTCAATTCCGGAAGAAAGCGAATGTAACCTTGTTCTGGGGCATTGTCTTGATAAGCTTGAAGACCTCATAAGAATAGAAGATAAATACAGAATAAAGGTTGCTCATCCGTTCAATTTCTACATCAATGAACTGGAAAATGCGGTTTACCAGCCTCAGTCAAAGACTGCCGGTGTGAATATCTTCAAATATAAGGTTGCTTCTACTGCAGCTTTTAAATATCAGTTTGTGGTGGATGCAAACCAGGCAAATCTTTCGGTAATGAATTCACAGCTTAAGTTTTTGAGCAATGAAAAACGTGCAGCCCTGAAAGTTCAGGATGAAGATACAGCAACTGAAAGTTTTATCCTGCTTTATAGTAAGGAAAACGGAATTTTTACCTGCAGCCAGAGTACTGTAAACGGATTTGCAATTCCTCATTCACGTCTTTCTGCAGGAAAAGATCCGAAGGATGAAATAGCACCGGAACTTTCAAAATATGATTACCCTCAGATGGAACTTGCTTTCATAAAAGGGGAAGAAAACAGTAAGAAACCTGAAGCCGTTTATGAAATGCAGAATAACGGTTCAGGAGGATTTGAATATTACAGAAAAGCAAATTCAGATGTTTTCGGAGAAGAATACGTAAGTGATTCATTGAAAGCCCTGGTAAAGGAAAAAACTGTAAAAGACGGAAAAATAAAAGTGAGTGCTACTTCAATGGCTCAGTACTTTCCGTGCCGGAGAAAGTGGCTTTTTTCAAAAGTACTGGATCTTTCGGAAGATTCCCTTACTGCTGAGCTCTTTAATGTCTTTGACGTTGGAAATATTTATCACCGTGTACTGGAGAAATTTTTTACTCCGTATCATGAAAATCTGAAACCGCTTCCTCTTGTAAATGAGAATGGTGAATTTTCTGATGAAGAAGAAATCTTGAGCCAGATAAAAAAATATCTGAAAGAAGTTTATGAAGAAACGGAAGCAAAAAAAGCTTTGAGCTTCAACCAGATGGAAACAAAGAGTCCTTTACTGAAAGAGGTGATGGAATCTCAGGCAGAAAAGGTTGCAGGCTTTTTTATCCCGGTTCTGAAATCATTGTGCAGGCCATACGATACGGAACATAAAGGAACTAGTGGCATCGGAAACTTTTACGTTTCAGCAATCGAAAAAGGATTTACGGATGACGAAAATCCTGATTACAGACTTTATGGCGAAATTGACGGCGTATTCTGTGATGATGACAAGCTTACAATTGTTGATTACAAAACAAACAAGACTAAGACTCCCGGTGAATGTATTGTAGACGGAAAAGACTATAATCCAGCTGGAACGGTACTTCCGGAACTTAAGGATTTTCAGCTTCCAATGTACGTGCATCTTCTTCAGAAAAGCAGTCTGATAAAAGCCGGAGAACTTGAGCAGGCATTCTTCTTCAGTCTTAAACAGCAGGATAAGAAATACATTGTAAAAGAACCGCTGCTTACAAAAGCCGGAACAAAAAATTCAAAAGACCATACTGTTACAGCTTCTGAATTCCAGTTAACTGTGGAAGTATTCAGATTATATGCAGAACTTTTTGCTTTGGAAATTAATGAATGTAAATCTTTTGCGCCTGATTTTACCAAAGTAAAAGATTACGAACATTGCGCAGAATGCAGCTACAATTCCATCTGCCGCACAACTTACACAAAGAGGGATAACTAATGACTCAGAAAATGAATACAGAATATCTTGATCTCCTTCCGAAAAAACTTGATGACCAGCAGAAAAATGCATGCTGCGCTGAAGGAAATGTAATAGTTGCGGCAGGAGCCGGATCGGGAAAAACACAGGTTCTTGCAACCAGGTTTGCCTATCTTGTAATGAGCCATGGCGTAAAGGCAGAAAAAATTCTGACCCTTACATTTACAAAAAAAGCTGCCAGTGAAATGTACCAGAGAATTTACCAGACTCTGGAGTTTTTCTCAAAACATCCTGAAGTGCCGGAACCTGAAAAAAGCCGTGCCCTGGAAGCTGTAAATGATTTTGCAAAAGTACATATCCAGACTCTGGACTCATACAATGCGTCAATTCTGCGCCAGTGTGCAAGCCGTTACGGCATCAGCCCTGATTTTACACAGGCAGATACTACCGACAGTAATAAAGCTCTGAAATATGTTATGGCCCACCGTAACGAAAATGTCATTCACAATCTGGTAACAGAAAAGAACTCGGGAAACCTTCAGAAGATTGCTTCTGATATTCAGAAAGAAATTATGAACCGTTCAACTCTTGCTTCAGATTCTGACAATTTTGTTAAGCTTTGTGAGATGAAACGGGAAGGATGCAATGAACTTTGGACGGAATACTGGAATAAACTCCAGATTGAACTTGACAGGTATGACGTACTTTATTCCGAAATTATGTCTCCTCCATCAGGGGCATTGAAAAGTCGTAATGAAATGAATGCACTTAAGAAAATCATGGAAGGAATTTCAGAAGATATTTCTGTGAATACTCAAGAACAGATAGATTCATTCATTCTAGATATAAAGGGATTTGATTTTACGCTTCCAGGTGGTGGCGCTGCAATTCTGAAGGAAATCATATATGCCATTCGTTACAAGAAAGAAGAGCCGGATAATGTTCTTTCCAGAATGGTGAATTATGCAGAATACGTGAAGAACTACCAGAATCACCTGGAATACGCCAGATTCCTTGATGACTACATGAAGCAGGTTAATCAGGAAAAACGAATTTCCGGAGCTCTTTCGTTTTCTGACATTTCGGAGATGGCGCTTAAGGCTCTCAAGGAACAGGCTGACCTCCGTACCCAGGAACAGAATGCTTTTGACAGAATCATGATCGATGAGTTTCAGGATAACAACCAGAAAAACCGAGACCTTCTTTTTCTGCTTTCTGCAAAAACAGGACTTTCTGCGGAAGATTCGCTGAAAGGAGAAAACCTTGTAGAAAACAAGCTTTTCTTTGTAGGGGATGACAAGCAGTCAATCTATAGATTCCGCGGTGCTGATGTTTCTGTTTTCAAACAGCTTGGTGAAGATCTGAATACAGATCCTGTAGATATGGTTTACAATTACCGTTCTACAGAATACCTTCTTGATTCATTCAACAGTATTTTCGGGGGATATGATTCTGAAGGGGAAAAAGTAAAGGAACTTCCTGATGCTGTATTCCCGGAAAAAGTGGGTGATTCAGAAAAATATGCAGCAACTTTTACGGACCGTCAGATTGCAAAGCGCAATATGAAAGTAATGCCGGCATCCGAAAAGACTTTCAGAAACGCTCCCGTTCATTTCTGTATCTGCCATGAAAGCTATTCGAAAGATTGTGAAGCTATTGCAGATATGGTAAGGCCGTATCAGGAAGAACTTCAGAGAATGGGTAAAGCTTCTGATTTTGAAAAAGCTCAGAAACTTGCATTCATTTCTGTAAAAGACCAGCAGTGCTATTTTATTGCAAAAGAAATTTCTGAAAGAATCAGGTTATCAGACGGGAAACTTTCATACAGTGATTTTGCGGTTCTGGATAAAAGCCGCGGAATGAGAAAAATTCTTGCAAAGTATCTTTCCTATTTTGATATTCCGTACAATCTGGACAGTCAGATAGATATTTTCGAAAGTGCTCCTGTTAACGATATTTATAATCTGCTCCGTCTCTGCGTTTATCCTTCAGACAGAAAAGCTGTTGCAGCATATCTTTGTTCTCCATTTGCAGGCCTTTCCGTAAATGCCGTGGAACAGATATTCAGTTCGGATTTCGATATTGAATCTGAAGAGCAGGAACAGTTTGAAAAGCTTGAAAGCGTAATTGATGAAGACTCTGTAAAGAAACTTTCGGATGCAGTGAAACTCTTTAAAGAAATTAAAGGCAAGGCTACAGGAAACCTTCTTGCAGGGACAATTACTGAACTCTGGTATGACTATGGATACCGCTATGAAACTCTCTGGCATAAAAATCTGTACCTCGACGGAGAACAGTATGATCTTCTTTTTGAACTTGCAAGAAGATGCGATTCAGAAGGCGTTTCTCTTTCATATTTTATCGACCAGCTGGATGCAATGAAGTCTCTTTATGGGGATGAAAGCGAAATCGATATTGCGGAAATTGAATATCCAAAAGAAGTAACTGATGCGGTTCAGGTTATGACAATCCATAAGAGTAAGGGGCTTCAGTTCCGCTATGTGTTTGTTCTTGGAATTACCGATAACGCCAAAGGAGATTATTCTGAAAAGGACGACGAAATTACTCCTGAGACTCCATTCGGAGAAACGAATCTTGTAGAAAAAGCAAAGGCCGATGCAGAATTCCGCCGCCTGATTTATGTTGCCCTTACCCGTGCAGAAAAAGAAGCTTATATTGTGGGAACTTCAAAGTACAAGAACAGCGCAGCGATGCTCGCTGTATGCAAGGCTTATTATCCGGATATGGAAAAAGATACGGCTTATCCGCTTGGGGAATTCATTTATAACGAAAGTGCTCCTTTCGACTTTATGACAATTCTTCCGGTTGACCGTAATACAATTTCCGGCGGAAAACGGAATGAAGTTCCTCTTACTCTTAGAGCAAAGGAAAACTTCCTTACTGAAAATGCACATCTGTATGATGATATTGAAATCATTACGCTGGAAAGCCAGCTTGAAAAAAATCCTGTAGTTTCTCCAAGCAGTCTTGAAAAAGGGCAGGAGGATGTTGGGGCTGCCCTTACTTCTGAAACTCCTGTTGCTCCAGAACTCGATTTGCTCATGCCGAAACTTCTTGAAAAAAATTTCAATGCAGCCCATTTCGGAACTTTTGCTCACGCATTCATGGAAGCCTATGTAAAGGATAAAGAGAACGTTCTTCATAATATTCCGGCCTCTGCTTTCAGAAACCTGTGGGACTACAACAGAACGGAAGAAGAAAATTTCAACGAACCTCTCTGCAGGGAAATGATTTCTGTGTGCAGAAAAATGTGCAGTGCGTTCGAATCTTCCGTTTTTGCAAAGGAACTTTCTGAGGCTGAAATCATTCATCCTGAATATGCATTCATGGCCTGGCAGAATGAAATGGTAGTAAACGGAATCATAGACCTTTGTTATAAAAGACCCGACGGAAAAGTTGTGGTAGTGGACTACAAAACCGATGAAGAAATTCATCCTGACAAGTATTATCCTCAGCTTGCCTGCTACAAAGAGGCCTGCAGTGAACTTTTCGGGGTAGAGAAGTCAGAAATCAGCTGCCATCTTTTCTATCTGCGTTACGGTCAGTCTGTAGATGTAACACAGGCATCAGAATAAACCTTGAATTGAATTTTTCCCCTGTTTAGGGTAAATTTCGGGTATACGATTTAAATGACAAACGCCGATCTTTGCGTTTAGTTATATATAGGAGTTTTTTATGGCACGTACACATTATATCGCCGGAAACTGGAAAATGAACACTTCCAAGGCAGAAGCTGTTGCTCTGGCAACAGACCTGGTAGCTCAGCTCAAAGGAAAAACAAACAAATTCATGATTGGTGTTCCTTTCGTATACCTTGATGCAGTTGCACAGGTAGTAAAAGGTTCTAACATCATCCTGGCAGCTCAGGACTGTGCTGCAACAGACAACGGAGCTCACACAGGTGAAGTTTCTTGCGCAATGCTCAAAGACATCGGATGTCAGTGTGTTATTCTTGGTCACTCAGAACGCCGCCACGAAATCGGTGAATCTGATGAACTGATCAACAAAAAAGTTCGCAAAGCTCTGGCTTCAGGACTCGAAGTTGACCTTTGTATCGGTGAACTCCTTTCAGAACGCGAAGCAGGCGAAGCAGAACAGGTTTGTGCTTTCCAGCTTTCTGCAGGTCTTGCAGGTGTTACAGAAGAACAGATGAAAAACGTAACAATCGCTTACGAACCAGTTTGGGCTATCGGTACTGGTAAAACAGCTACTCCAGAAGATGCTCAGGCAATCCACAAGTTCATCCGCTCATACATCGCAAAACTTTACAACCAGAAGGTTGCAGACGAAGTAATCATCCAGTACGGCGGATCAATGAAAGCTTCTAACGCTCCAGAACTTCTGGCTCAGGAAGACATCGACGGTGGTCTCATCGGTGGTGCTTCACTGAAAGCAGAAACATTCGTACCAATCTGTGAATGCTAATTAGTTTTCAGAAAAGTCTGAATGAATAAAAAAAACTCTCCTTCGGGAGAGTTTTTTTATTTTCGGAAAGATGGGGATTCGAACCCCAGGTGCACTTGCATGCACGCATCCCTTCCAAGGATGTACCTTAAACCGCTCGGACATCTTTCCAATTACTCTGATTATATATCAGAACGCATTTCTTTTTCTAGGTTCGGGGTTATTTCTTAATAAAACAAAAAGATATTTAATAATTCAGTAATGACATAATATAATGAAGATATGTCAAACCTTATTGAATATAAACCAAACGAAATT
>JAZLIM010000109.1:0-12991 GCA_045617385.1 Treponema sp. | reverse complement strand
GTGTCTGCGCAATGACAAACAAAGACCTTAAAGACCTGGTAGAAACCCCGGCAGCTGAATAAAACATAACGCTTCACTCTCAAAAGGCTGGCTTTCTAAGTCAGCCTTTTTTATTGTCACACGGATTCCGGATGGCTAACGTGATCCCTTTAAATGAGATAGCATAAAAAATTTGAACAAATCCTTTTGTAAAATCGAATCGGCGTGGCAAAAATATCTGCGCTCATCCGCGTTCATCTGCGGTTAATTCCCCCAAAAAAACTGAAACAAAACGTTCTATTCTTGTGTATTTTCCTTATATGCAAATTCCCCCACCTGTTCTATCATATTATTGAGGTATTTTATGAAACTTGACCGTATTTTCTGGAGACGCGTTTTTATGTCTCTCTTTGGTGTAATCATCTGTTCTATCAGTGTAGGACTTTTCAAGCTTGCAGCTCTTGGTGTTGATCCTTTCCAGAGTTTTATGGCCGGAATGGATGCCCTTATTCCTATCGGTTTCGGAAACCTTTACACAATCGTAAACGTTATTCTTCTTGCTTTCAGCCTGATTTTCTACCGGAAGAACATCGGCCTTGCAACCTTCATCAACATGTTCCTTCTGGGATACATTACACAGTTCTCATACGAAACATTCCAGACCTGGTTCCCTGAACCTTCAATGGTTTTCCGTTTCGCTTCTCTCATCATCGCTGTTGTTGTTATCTGTTTCGGTTCCGCTTTCTACATGACAGCAAACCTTGGTGTTTCAACTTACGATGCCGTTGCCATCACAATGGTAGAAAAATGGCACATCTGGAAGTTCAAGTACATCAGAATCTGTACTGATCTGGTTTGTGTTATTGTGGGTGTTGTAATCTTTGTGATTGCAGGTCACGAAATCAAAGAAGTTCCTACAATCGCAGGAGTAGGTACAATCATTACTGCTTTCTTTATGGGACCGCTCATCGACTTCTTCAACAACAAAATCGCTATTCCTTTCCTGAACAAGGCAAAGAAACACGACTTCTAGAACTTTACTACTTTTGGTGCACCTGCAAAGCTCGAAATTGTTGCAACAGCATTCTTGAAGTAAAGAACTTCTGTGTTGTCATCAGATGCAGAATACATTGCTTTAAGATTTGGATAACTTTCCAGCATTGCTTCCTTTGCTTCGATTCTGTCGTCACGAACAAGTTCACCTGCCAGACGGAGCCATTCCTGACCGTTGAAACAGCAGATTTCAACCTTTGGATTTGCCTGAATCTGTTTTGAAACATCCTTCACCTTTCCTGTCTGGATGTAAAGCTTGTCTTCAAAGATATTGATTGTTCCGAAAGGACGTACGCGGGCCTGTCCGTCAGAATCAACTGTTGCAAGGTAATATGTACCGCATTTTTTGATGAATTCGCAGATTTCGTTCATTATTAATCTCCTGAAAATGATTTCTAACCTTAAGAATCAGATATTTCGGGAATTTTTGCAAGTTTATACGCCGCCCCTTTCATAAGTTGGGGGAAATCCCTGTGTGTGCGGAAACACCTTGAACCAACTCCCGATTCTTTCTATAATTATACAATCTTATCTAAGCAAAAGGAGGAAACCGTATGGGTGACGGCAGTAGTAGCAGCGGATCGTATCCGGCGAATTACGAATCAACGCTGTCATTCCTTTCCGCAGGTTTCCAGCGCTGATTTTAATTCTTTAATCCAGATACGACCCTTCTAAAAACAATTTTTTCACAAACTATTCAGGACATTTTTGTCCAACCCTATTTTCGGGAGTTTTAAAATGGCAGAACTTAATGTAAAACTGGAAGAAAAAATCAATATTTTGCTTGAAGAGAAGAAATACTCTTCTATCAGAGACTTTCTTGTTCTCATGGCTCCATCTGACCTGGCAGCTATTTTCGAACTGATTGAAGAAAAGAACATCCCTCTCCTTTTCAGACTTTTACCAAAAGACAAGGCATCAGATACCTTTGTTGAAATGGAAAATGAATATCAGGAACTTCTGATCAGAAGTTTCTCTGATTCGGAACTTAAAGCTGTTCTTGAAGACATGTACGTTAATGATGCTGCTGACCTTGTAGAAGAAATGCCTGCAAACGTTGTTTCACGTATCCTCAAGACTGTTGATTCAAAAACCCGAAAAGACATCAACCAGATCCTTCAGTATCCTGAAAACTCTGCCGGTTCCATCATGACTACAGAATACGTTTCCCTTAAACTGGGAACCACTGTAGGTCAGGCAATCCAGCAGATCCGCAAGAACGGCGTAGAAAAGAAATCCTTCTATGCCTGCTACGTAACTGAAAAACGTAAACTTATCGGACGCCTTTCGGTAAAAGACCTTCTTCTGGCAAAAAGTGACGACATTCTTATTGATGAAATCATGAAGACAAACGTCCTTTCAGTCACAACCCATGATGACCAGGAAGAGGCCGTAAAGCTTCTTTCAAAATATAATTTCTACGCACTGCCTGTTGTTGATACAGAACAGAACATGGTCGGTATCATCGCCTTTGATGACGCTCTGGAAGTAATGGAAGAGGAAACAACAGAAGATATCGAAATCATGGCCGGTATGGCCCCTTCTGATAAAACATATCTTCACTCAAGTCCTTTCTATCTTTTCAAGCACCGTATCTTCTGGCTCATGCTCCTTATGATTTCTGCAACCTTCACAGGAATGATTATTACTAGCTTCGAAAGCGCACTGGCAGTTCAGGTTGTTCTTACTGCATTCATTCCAATGCTCATGGATACCGGCGGTAACTCAGGATCTCAGTCTTCAGTTACAATCATCCGTGCCATTTCCCTTGGCGAAATTGAATTCAGCGACCTTCCAAAAGTCATTCTCAAAGAAATTACAACAGCCCTTATGTGTGGTGTTGTACTTGCCGCTGTATGTTTCGGAAAAGTCATGCTGGTAGACAGACTGCTTTTGGGAAATACTGACGTTACAATTACAATCGCTCTGATTGTTTGTATGACAATGATGGCCACAGTCCTGGTTGCAAAAACCATCGGCTGTATTCTTCCGCTTTGTGCAAAGAAACTGGGCTTCGACCCTGCAGTTATGGCCAGTCCGTTCATTACAACAATCGTCGACGCACTTTCACTTCTGGTTTATTTCGGAATTGCAAGCGCCCTGCTGTTCTAAAAAACAGAACTGACTCAAACAAAGCAAATTTACTCTTATGGTTGATTACAAAAGAAAACTCATTAAAATTTTCGTTCCTATTATGCTCAGCAATCTGATTTCCCAGATTCAGATGCTCATTGACCGCATTTTCCTTGGCCGCATGGATATTCTGTATATGAGTGCAGTCGGAAATGCCACAGCTCCCGTATGGACCACCATGTCTTTCGTATTTTCTCTTTCAATGGGAGCCTCTATCCTCATAAGCCAGTCGGTTGGAGCCGGTGAAAATGACAAGGCAAAGGAATATGCCGCTTCAATGCTCAAGTTCAACAACATCATTCCGATTCTGCTGTTTTTATTCTGGACTTTGGGAAGCCCTTTCGTTTTCCATCTTATGGGAGTTTCAGACAACGTCCTTAAGCTCTGTGTAACATACACAAGACTCTACGCCCCTATTTTCATTATCATCGGGCTGGGCTCCTCTTATACAGTTATCTTCCAGACTTCAAACTATACGAAACCTCTGGTAGCTTACGGACTTATCCGCTCCCTGGTAAACATTTTCCTGGATTATGCACTTATTTTCGGTAAGTTCGGATTCCCGCGTATGGAAATCGCAGGAGCCGCTCTCGGTACAACAATAGCTGAATACCTTGGGGGGCTTTACCTTCTCTACGTTACAATTACAAAACGGAAGGAATTCTTTACACACCCAGATTTCAGAAAAATCATCCACGCAAAGATCAGGCCTTACTTGCAGTCAATTAAACTTGGAGTAAACTCCGCTCTGGAAGACCTGCTCTGGAACCTTGGGAACCTGTGTATTATCAGAATCCTGAATACAATAAATGAAACTGCAGCCGGAATCTACTCGATGGTATTCTCTGTAGAAGTAATTGCAATTGTAATAGTAGGCTCAATGGGAAGCGGTACCCTTACACTTACAGGAGAAGCTACCGGAGAAAAGAATCTTACGCTTTACCGCGCCATCGTAAAGACTGCAATCAAATGGTCTTTCATCATTTCAGGTATTTCGCTGGTTTTCATTTCCATTTTCCCGCGCCTCACATTAAGCCTTTTCACAACTGACAAGGAAATAATAGAAAGCTCTGTTATTTTCATCATTCTTGTTGCTGTGAACTTTTTTGGAAAATCAACCAACATCATCATGGGAAGCGGAATCCGAGGTTACGGCGACACAAGATGGATGCTGATAACCCAGATTCTTGGAACAATTGAAGTTGTGGCTATTTCCGCCCTCTTCGTATTTGTCTTCAAGTTCGGAATTCTTGGTGTTTTCATTGCTGTTCTTTGTGACGAAGCCATCCGTGCCGTAATCAATTCCGTAAGGTTCGTAAAAATTAGATTTGATAATTAAACAAAAAAGGCGGTCTTAATGACCGCCTTTTTGTTTATCAAATTCTTTTATGCAAGAAGTTTTCTCTTTTTCCAGATTCCAGAATAGTAATAAATCATTGCAGGAATTGTAGTGAAATAAGGGGCCAGGAAATAACCAAGGAAGAATCCTTTAAGACCAAGTCCTGCCACAATACCGATCAGATAACTCAGTGTAATTCGGGCAACAAAGCCGTCAAGAATTGAAAAAATCAGTGACATTTTTGAATTCCCGATTCCCTGAATGAATCCGTTGTATGGTGTCATACAGCCAAGAGCCGGAGCACCTACTGCCATACACATCATATAAAGAGGTGCCATGTGAAGAACTTCCGGGTCTTTTGAGAAAAGACCGAAACAGCCTTCAGGGAACAGAAGGAATATTGAAGTAAGGATTCCCCAGAAAATCACGCTGCTGAAAAGTCCAAGGTGAATACCCTTTCTTACGCGGTCCATTTTTCCCGCTGCAATATTCTGCCCGACCATGCTGCTTACAAAAGCTCCTACCGCGCCTGACATGACAAAACCAAGACTCTGAAGACGGCTTCCAACTCCAAAAGTAGCCGAAGCAATTACTCCGAATGAGTTTACCAGAGCGCAGACAAACATCATGCTTATATCGATACTGCTTGTCTGGAGGGCAAAAGGAATCCCGAGTTTTACAAGCTTTGCGGAAGTTCCGCTTTCTGGAACAAAGCTTTTCAGCTTAAAGTCAAAATGGAATTCTTCCTTGCGTTTTACCAGGAAGATCAGCGCAATAATGAAACTGACAGCCTGGCCAAGAATTGTGGCCCATGCAGCACCTGCAGCTCCCATCTTGAAATATCCTACAAGAAGAAGGTCGCCAGTCAGGTTCACAACTGTTGAAATCAGAATAAAAAGAAGCGGGCGTTTTGAATCTCCCATTCCGCGGAGAATGGCGGAAACCATGTTGTAACCGTACGTAAAAAGAACACCGCCCGAGCAGACTTTCATGTAAGCCTTTGCCATTTCGAAACTTTCTTCAGGTGTATTCATAAGGCGGAGAACCGGAACTGAAAAGCAGAAACCTACAAGAGTCATCAGAAGGCCAAGAAAGCCCACCAGGGTAAATACAGTCCCGATTGTCTGATTAAGTCTCTTATATTCTTTTCCACCGATAAGCTGGCTTATAAAAACCTGACCGCCAACTGAAAAACCGATACACAGAGTAGCCATAAGGTTGAAAACCTGGCTTCCGATTGTAATGGCAGAAAGCCCTGCGCTTCCAACAAATTTTCCCACAATGACCATATCAATAAGGCCGTAACAAAGCTGAAGCGCATTTGCAAACATAACAGGGAGAGTGAAGACAACCATCTTCTTGAAAACTGAGCCCTGTGTCATGTCATTAATAATTGCTTTTGAAGATTCACTCATAATGGCAGGATTATAGCAAAAATCATGATTCTTTTCTCTAATGTGAATTTTGTATCCATACCTTTCCTCTGATTGTTCCTCTTTTCATAAAGTGATAAAACTTTTATTGATGAAAAACTCTCTCACAAAAAGCAAAGCTGCTTCCAGTCTGTTATTTTCAAACCGGCAGCTATGGCAGATTATCTGGCCGTTAATTATTGAACAGATCCTTCAGATCTCCCTTGGAATTGCCGACGTCTTTATGGTTTCTTCACTTGGTGAAGAAGCTGTTGGCGGAGTTTCCCTTGTAGACCAGATAAACGTTCTCCTGACTGCAGTCTTTACAGCCCTGGCTACCGGCGGTGCCGTAGTCTGCTCCCAATACATAGGGCGGAAAGACAGCAGAAAATCTCAGGAAACTTCAAGACAGCTTCTTCTGGTTGTTACACTGGTCGCACTCTTTGTAATGATTCTGGGGCTTTTCATCTATAAGCCATTACTCCGCCTTCTTTTTGGAACAATTGAACCTGGAGTAATGGACGCAAGCCAGAGATACTTCCTGATTTCTTTATATGCCATTCCGGGAATTGCAGTTTACAATGCAGCCGCCGCCCTGTTCCGGGCAAACGGAAATTCCAGAATCAGCATGTACATTGCGCTTTTTATAAATGCCTTAAATATTGGTGGAAATGCCCTTTTAATTTACGGCTTCCACTTTTACGTAGAAGGCGTTGCATGGCCAACCTTCGTTTCCCGAACTCTTGCCGCCCTGATTCTTGTCCTCCTTCTTTATTATGAAAAAGGCTACAAAAAAGACGAACATGGAAAGAGCCTCTTCATTTCCATAAAGGGCATTTCAAAGACCAGGCCAGAACCAGTCCTTATCGGGAAAATCCTTAAGATTGGAATTCCGAACATGCTGGAGAACTCTTCTTTCCAGTTTGGAAAAGTGCTTGTCCTCAATCTGGTCACTCTGTTTGGAACAGGAGCCATTGCAGCTAACGCAGCCGGAAACACACTTTCCGGAGTGGAAGTTATTCCGGGAAGCGCTCTTGGAATGTGCATGCTTACGGTCATAGGCCAGTGCCTTGGTGCCGGAGAAAAAGACCAGGCCATTCATTACACAAAGAAACTTATGCTCTGGGCTTAC
This sequence comes from Treponema sp., assembly GCA_045617385.1. Classification (GTDB taxonomy): domain Bacteria; phylum Spirochaetota; class Spirochaetia; order Treponematales; family Treponemataceae; genus Treponema_D. The sequence continues at coordinate 5,943 of JAZLIM010000109.1, read as the reverse complement.
ATAGGTTTTGCAGCCCTTAACATTCCTTTCCTGCTTTCTTCACACTGGATTTTAAGTTTTCTGGGTCTTGAAGCTGATACAATAAATGCGGCCTGGGCAATTGTTCTTACTCATGGAATAATGGGCATTTTCTTCTGGTGCGCTTCTTTCTGTCTGCCGAACGCACTCAGGGCTGCAGGAGATGCAAACTATCCTATGGTTGTTTCCATGGCCAGCATGTGGATTATCCGTGTAGGTCTTTCGTTTGTTTTCCAGCGAACACGGTTATGCGGACTTATGGATTATTTCAACCTTCCGGACTGTTACGGCGCTCTTTGTGTATGGTTCGCCATGATCTGTGACTGGCTTGTAAGAATTGCTTTCTTCCTTGCAAGAATTCTAAGCGGCAAATGGATAAACAAAAAAGTGATCTGACATAAATAACGGTAATTTCGACAGACTCAATCACCGTTATTTACTCAAAAAAAACCGGCAGAAAAAATCCGCCGGTTTTTTATTACAGAACTAAAGTCTGTTGATTAATTTAATCTTCAAGATTACTCTGCATCCTGCAGGGCATCAAAGCCAGATTCACCTGTGCGAACCTTAACTACGTTTTCTACAGGGTATACGAAGATCTTTCCGTCACCGATGTGGCCAGTGTACAGAGCCTTCTTTGCAGTTTCAATAACTTCTTCAACAGGAACTTTTGAAACTACGATTTCAACCTTAACCTTTGGCAGCAGGTTGATGTCCATCTGAACACCACGATAGTATTCTGAAGCTCCCTTCTGCATACCGCATCCCATTACGTTTACAACAGTCATACCTGTTACACCGATTGAGTTCATAGCGTTCTTGAGAGCGTTGAACTTGTTCTGACGTGTAATGATAACAACCTTGTGGGCTGCTGTGTTTGTAGAGCTTGGAGCAGTTGCTGGAACTGCCATAACTTCCACAGTCTGTTCCGGTGTGAGAGAAACACCTGCTTCCTTTGCTTCTGAAACTTCTTCTGCAGAGTAAGGCATGATGAATCCTGCGTAACCTGAATCAAGACCATGTTCAAGCTTATCAAGACCAACGATTTCTTCTTCAGCTGTAACACGAAGACCAAAGATCTTTTTGATTACGGCAAAAGTAATGATAATCATAACTACAGTCCAAAGGATGATCGAGAACATACCAAGGAACTGGATACCAAGACACTTGAATCCGCCGCCGTAGAAGAGACCTGCAAGAAGGTCACCGTTCTTGTCTGCAAGAGCGTATCCTGGAACAGCAGGGTTTGCAAAGAAACCTACAGCAATTGTACCCCAGATACCGTTCATACAGTGAACAGCTACAGCACCAACAGGATCGTCGATGTGGAGTTTGTAATCCATAATCCATACGCCAAATACAACCAGAAGACCAGCTACGATACCGATAATGATTGCACCGCCTGCATCAGCAACATCACAAGGAGCTGTGATAGCAACAAGACCAGCCAGTGAAGCGTTCAGACACATTGAAACATCAGGCTTTCCATATTTAATCCATGTAAAGATCATTGTTGTAACAGTTGCAAAAGCTGGAGCGATTGTTGTTGTTACGAAGATTGAACCAAGCTGTCCAAGTGAAGTTGCGGCAGCACCGTTGAATCCGTACCAACCCAACCAAAGAATGAATACACCAAGGGCACCGATTGGAATGTTATGTCCAGGGAAAGCATTTACTTTTACAACTTTTCCAGAATCATCTCTTTCAAACTTACCGATACGTGGACCAACCATCATGGCACCGATGAGAGCTGAAATACCACCTACCATGTGGATACATGCAGATCCGGCAAAGTCGTGGAAACCGATAGCAGCAAGCCATCCGCCACCCCATGTCCAGTGTGCTTCAATCGGGTAAATGATTGCAGAAATAATTGCTGAATATACACAGTATGAAAGGAACTTTGTTCTTTCAGCCATAGCACCTGATACGATTGTTGCTGTTGTTGCACAGAATACCAGGTTGAAAATAAAGTTAGACCAGTCAAAATCAGCATAACTTGTGAAAACCTGAAGATTAGGTTTTCCGATTAAACCGAAGAAAGCATTTTCTCCGAGCAAAAGACCAAAACCGATTGCAATGAAAACTACTGTACCAATACAGAAGTCCATAAGGTTTTTCATGATGATGTTACCTGTGTTCTTGGCACGGGTAAAACCTGTTTCTACCATTGCAAATCCACACTGCATCCAGAATACCAGTGCAGCACCAATCAGGAACCATACGCCCCACAGATCACCCTGAAGTGACTGAACGGCACTCATAACTTCTTCCATGATGTACTCCTTACTTCTCCACCAGCTAACTACCCCATGGGGAGAAAAAAAAAGCGCACCGGGATGCAAACACCTTCGGGGGTAACGCCAAAGTGTTCACTGTTTCTCGGCACGCCATTGTGCTAATTAAAAAACTTAAATTGCGGGGGAAAACTTCCCCCATGTACTGTTCTCTTTATTTTTATACGCGGAACAGCAGATCTTCGTAGCAAGGGAATGGTTTGTATTCTTCACCAAGGAGAGGTTCGATTTCGTCATAAACTGCACGAACTTCTGCCATGGCTGGAACAACCACGTTTGCATAAGCTTTTGCTTCTTTAAGGGAATCACTTTCTGCTTTTGCAGCTTCGTGAGCCTTAACAAGTGCATCTGTCTTTTCAGAGATGCAAGAAAGCAGTTCATCAAGTTTTCCAAGAACTGAAACCTGTGCAGTTGCTTTTGCACCAGGAACAACAGCCTTAAGATCGATAACTGTCTTAGAAACATCAGCTGTGTATTTGTAAACTGCAGGAAGGATATCTTTGTAGATCATTTCCAGCATTGTGTTTACTTCGATGTTAAGAAGCTGGCAGTACTTTTCGAGCTTGATATCGTAGTGTGCTTCCATCTCTTCTTTTGTGTAAACACCCATTTCTGTAAAGAGCTTAACGTTCTTTGCATCAAGGTAGTGTTCAACTGCATCTGGAGTTGTCTTCAGTTCCATGAGGCCGCGTTTTGCAGCTTCAACTTTCCAAGATTCATCGTAACCGTTTCCGTTGAATACGATTCTCCAGTGTGCTTTAACTTCGCGAACGATCAGTTCATTAAGAGCTTTTTCAAAGTCTGCAGCGCCTTCAAGTTCATCAGCAAATACTTTCAGAACCTGAGCAACGATTGCATCCAGTGTTGTGTTTGGAGTTGCGATAGAAGCAGATGAACCTGCTGAACGGAACTCAAACTTGTTACCTGTGAAGGCAAATGGTGATGTACGGTTGCGGTCTGTTGAATCCTTTGGAATTGGTGGGAGAACATCGGCACCGATTGTCATCTTATCCTGTTTGTCTGCCTTGTATGGTTTACCGTCTTTCAGTGCTTCAAGAACCTGGTAAAGTTCATCACCAAGGTAAACTGAAATGATAGCTGGAGGAGCTTCGTTTGCTCCAAGACGGTGGTCGTTTCCGGCAGATGCTACAGAGATGCGGAGCAGATCCTGGTTTTCATCAACAGCCTTAAGGATAGCTGTAAGGAACAGAAGGAACTGTGCATTTGATTCTGGAGTTTTTCCTGGTTCCAGAAGGTTTTCACCGCAGTTTGTAGACATAGACCAGTTGTTATGTTTACCAGATCCGTTAAGACCTGCAAATGGTTTTTCGTGAAGCAGACATTCAAGTCCGTGACGTTTTGCAACCTTCTTCATAACTTCCATAGTCAGCTGGTTCTGGTCAACTGAAAGGTTTGTTGTACTGAAAATTGGAGCCATTTCGTGCTGAGCTGGAGCAACTTCGTTATGTTCTGTCTTAGAAAGAATACCGTACTTCCAGAGTGTGTCGTTCAGGTCTTCCATGTATTCAACGATGCGTGGGTTAAGAGCTGCGAAGTACTGGTCATCCATTTCCTGACCTTTTGAAGGTTTTGCACCGAACAGTGTGCGGCCTGTCATACGAAGGTCTTTACGCTGCTGGAAAAGCTTCTGGTCAACAATGAAGTATTCCTGTTCAGGTCCTACAGTTGTTGCAACGTGTGAAACCTCTTTTCCGAAGAGTTTCAGGATACGTTTTGCCTGTGTATCGAGTGCTTCCATTGAGCGAAGCAGCGGAGTTTTCTTATCAAGAGCTTCACCTGTGTAAGAACAGAAAGCTGTTGGAATACAGAGTGTGTGTTCCTTAATGAAAGGATATGATGTTGGATCCCAAACTGTGTAACCACGGGCTTCGAATGTTGCACGGTGTCCTCCAGAAGGGAAAGATGAAGCATCAGGTTCACCTTTTACAAGTTCTTTTCCAGAGAAAGACATGATTACAGTTCCGTCATCCTGTGGATTGATGAATGAGTCATGTTTTTCAGCTGTAATTCCAGTCAGTGGCTGGAACCAGTGAGTATAATGTGTGGCGCCATTTTCAATAGCCCATTCTTTCATAGCGTGAGCTACTACGTTAGCTACATCGAGCTGAAGTGGTGCGCCATCATCCAGTGTCTTTTTAAGAGCCTTGAATGTTTCTTTTGGAAGACGATCTTTCATTGTCTTCTGGTTGAATACCATACTTCCAAATAATTCTGGTACGTTTGTCATTTGATACCCCCTTTTGGTTAAACAAAAAAGGCGACGATGAAGACACTCCCGCCACGTCTGGCAGGAATGCGACCTCATCGTCGCCCTCTAAATAATTACAACTTAATTTCGGCAAAAAAAAGCCGTCGACTCCACTACTAGAATCAACGGCGTCTTTGTCGTTCAATGTGTTATTTATACTACTCTGAAAAATAATTGTCAATCATTTCTATGTGTTTTTTTAAATTTTATTTAATCAAAATCACGTGTAATATTTTTCAACCACTTCTTTTTCTTGTAATGAGCAAAAACTACAGGCATTTTCCAGAATTCATCTAAAGTCATTACAAAATAAACCCAAATCGGTGGTAATTTTAAAACATAAGCTGCTATTGCCATAAACGGAACTGCCACAGCCCACATAAAGATCGTATCAATTATCATTCCAAATTTTGTGTCTCCACCACCCCGGAAGCAGCCACAAATTAAACAGGTATTAATTCCTTCTCCAAGAAGTCTCCAGGTAGTCATAATCATCAGATAGCCTAAATATGACAAAGCAACTGGTGTGAGTTTCGACTGATAATAAGTCAACATTAATGGTCTGATTAAAAGAATTATTACCCCACCTAAAAGACTTACTACAATTGTAATTAATAGCATCCTTCTGGCATAAACATCAGCCTCTTCGATTTTATTTTCACCGAGCGTGTTGCTTACAACAATTGTTGTCGCATTTGCAAAACCTCGGCAGGCTATTGCACCAATATTTACAACCATAATTGCAACCGCATTAGCTGCAACCATATCGTCACCAATGTGTCCAAGAATAGCTGTAAATACAGAAGTTGCCAGACTCCAGATAACATCATTTGCTATTGAAGGTAAACAGATTTTCAAAAAGTCACCAAGAAGAACTCCCGCTTTTATAAATAAATAAACAAAACGAAATTTAACTTCACATTTAAATACTGAATATCCCAGACAAATAAAAGCTTCAACACAACGAGCTATTAAAGTCCCAACAGCAACACCGACTATTCCAAGTTTTGGAACCCCGAATAAACCAAAGATAAATACTCCGTTAAAGAAAACATTGGTTACTAAAGAAATAATATATGTCACCGACGGCATCACCACTTTTCCAATACTTCGGGCAGCGCTCATATACACTTGCGAAAAACCCATTGGTAAATAAGAAAAAGCAATAATCCGTAAATAAGAAGCTCCAGCTTCGATTGATTCAGGGCTGTTTGTAAATATGGACATTACAGCCCGAGGAAAGAAAAAAGCTCCACAAAAAAAGATAAGAGAAATTATGGTTGCCAGTTTTGTTGCCAAACCAATAACTCTTTCTATTGTCTTTATATCCTTTTTACCCCAGTACTGTGCACAAAGAAC
>JAZLIM010000108.1:0-6662 GCA_045617385.1 Treponema sp. | reverse complement strand
TTCAAGCTTTTTATGATAATTCACAAGGTCCTTTCTTGTTATGCTGCTTAAATCTGTTTTTGATCTTTTTATACACCAGGAATAAAAGTCTTTGACATTTCTTCTTATGCTATTCTTATAATGTTCTGAATATCTGTTCCCTGATAGTTCATTCTCTATAAGTTCCTTTGCCAGTTCCATTAAGTATCTGCCCTGCACTTTTCAGCTTCCTTTTCTATCTGTTTGTATTGCCTTGGATGAAATTCATCAATGCTGTTACGTAAATCATCCTTCTCAACCCTTGTGTAGATTTGAGTGGAGCTTAGACTTTCATGCCCAAGAATTACCTGTATGTACCGCATATCACAGCCATTTCGTAATAAATGAGTTCCAAGTGAATGCCTGAAACCATGACTGGTTATGACAGGAATCTCAAGTTCATTACATACTTCCCTTAATTCTTCATTCAGCACAGAGCCAATCCTTGCTTTTCCTGCTCCAAATAAAAGCCGGCTGTTTTTCCTGCTGTAAGAGCCCATAACAATACTTCTTCCTTTTTCAAGATAGAGTCTCATTACGTCTGCTGTATATCCTGTAATAAATGCAGTCCGAGGAATATTTCCTTTTCCTTCCGGTACATATACAAAACGATGTTCCAGATCTATATTACTCTCTAAGAGACTTCCAGCTTCCGCTATTCTTAATCCTGAAGCATAAAGAAATTCACACAATACATGACATCGGTAACGCCTTATTGCTTTATCACGATTTTCAAATTCATAATATCTTGAAAATACTTCCAGTAATCTGTTCATCTGACTTTCCGTAAGCACATTACGGCTGATGTGCTCCGGTACACGGGGATTCTTTACAGCTTCAAACGGACTGGATTTTATTTTCTCAACAAGTACCAGATAACGGAATACTGAACGTGCAGTCTTCAAATAATTTAAAACTGTTCCTGTTGAGATATCCTTGCCGTCCTTTCTTTTTCTTTCACTTATTACTTTTTTATATCTTATTGCATCCGTTACTTTCACATCCTCAAAAAGCAAATCTTCTTCTTCAAGCCATTTCATGAAGTTTTTTGCTCTTCCTCTTAAACTTTCAAACCCCTGGCCTGTAACCCTTGTTCTTTCATATTCCAGATATTCTTCATAAACTGAAGCATAAGGTTCACTTAATGTATAACTCATTTTTTGATTTCCTTTTTACAGGGTATGTCTTTACCCTATTTCATAAGCCCAGTTTTTATAAATCCTTTACTTACAAAGACTTATGGGCTCAAAACTGGACTAAAACCAGTTTAGTCCAGTTTGCCCAGTTTTCTTTTTGTATTATTGATTCTGATGCTTAAGAAGCTCCTTCATTTCAAGCGGAGTCGGTATCATTGAGTAATCAACTTTTTTGATTTCTTCATCTGATTTTATCCTGTAAAAACCTTTTACACGTTCTCCGCCGCCACGGACTACATTGATGTATTCAAACTCTACAAGCTGTCTGATTCCGCTTTTCACGACAGTCTGACTCTGACCTGAATACTCCCGAATCTGTCTCTGCGTCATGCTGATTTCCGTTGGATCAAGCTCCTGTTTTAGAGCTTCTTCTTTTGCGTATTTTCTCATCTGCTCATACAGAAGTTGTGCACCGGCTGGGAGTTCCCTCATTGTACTTGAAAGAACTCCATCAACCATGATTTTATAGGCAATTTTGTAATCCTCCAGATCACATCGTATGAACCGTATGCCATCATCCTCTTCTTCAATCTTCTGGTACTGTCGCAGAAAACATACACAGGCTATAAGGTCCATAAACCGTTCATGGTCCCGTCTTGTTCTCATAAGTTTTACGGGAAAATTCAAAAGAGGTGCAAAGTCATTTACTATATTCACTTTACGAAGAAGCTTCTGTGCTGCCCTGTGGATTCTGACAATTTTTTCCTTTGATTCATTTCCTTCCTTCAATTTTGCAAGTGAATACTTAAGCCTCTGGCTTTCCTGAATTCTTTTTGTCTGTTCAGCACTTTCATCTGTATTGACTACAAAACATCGGCTTGCATTCTCAGGATTTATTGCATTGTTTGTTCCGCTCATTACTGAAGAAACTATTACAGGTGTTCGTACTACCTGACTTTGCATTTTTCCCGTTTCAGGATCTTTTACAGTAACAAGACGGCTCAGTTCCTTTCCTGAAAGCATCTCCCTTATCTGGTATTCGATTACGTCTGAATGAACCGCTTCTCCAAGAATAAGAAACTTATGCATAAGGTCATCTATGTAATTCAATGCCTGGTCTGAAAGACTTGTTACAGCTACCACATCCTCAGGTGGCATAAGGCGTCTTACTGTATCTACAAGATAGCTTTTCCCGCTTGCTGACTGCGAAATGATAAGGACGCTTATAGGATCATCCAGTTTACGGCTTGATGCACAAAGATACAGAAGAATCTTATTGAGTTCTTCACCGACGTATCCCATTGTGCTCATGTCTTCTGTAATCCGCCGGAAAATATTACGGTCTTTCAGAAAATTCATTCCAAGAATTTTTTCTTCCTCAGTAAGTTCTGTCGTTACAGTCTTGCTTTTACTAAGAAGCCTTTCATCTCTTTCTTTTTCAAGAAGTTCCAGAATTCTAACCAGATCCATTTCAACCCGTTCCGGACTTATTCCCCAGGTTCTGTATAATCCCTGGGCAAAAGATGCCCTGCCACGGCTTGCATAAAGATCTATGGAATCATAGTAGCTAACCTTTCCGTTCCCGGCCCTTATGTTTACCCGAAGGCTTGTTACAAAAAGAGGCTTTATTCCGCCTATCCTGTAACTTGTACCTCCTGTTTCAAAGACTGTGAAGAGACCTTCTTTTCTGACTGCTATCTTCTTGTTTTCATTTTCCTTTACACTACCACTTTCAGGCTCTGGAATTTCTTCCTTACCTGTTTCTGCTCCGGTCAGCACTTCATTTTCTTTTGATGGTAAACTTGCCGGGAAATTCTCTTCCTCTACATTATCTATGATATCTTTACCGATTGAATAATCTTTCAAAAATGATTTAGCCATTCTCTATGCCTCCATTCTTGAAAGTATTTCTTCGCAAAGTGCCATATACTGAACTGATCCGCGGTCCGAACTTCTGTAATCAAAAATCGACATTCTTCCTGTCTGTGCTTCTTCAATCCGCACATTCTGGTTTACACTGCTCTGCAGAACATATTCTCTGTACTCTTCACAGGTTTTTGATACCACTTCTTTTGAAAGGCTTGACCGTCCGTCATAGATTACAAATGCAATGCCTAGAATCCTTAAACCTGGACTCAATCTTTTCTGTACTTTTGTTATGCTTTCAAGCGTCTGGCCAAGGCCCTGAAGTGAAAAATATTTTGATGATAAGGGAATGAATGCATAGTCTGCTGCACAAAGCGCATTCACTACAAGAATATTCAGCGATGGAGATGTATCTATAAGACAGTAATCAAATTCATCTTTTACTTCCTCAAGTTTTTCCTTCAGTACAAGATGACTCCCCACATCTCCGTCCAGTTCGCGTATTACTCCGCTCAGATTTGAACTGCCGCAAAGAACCTTTACTCCTTTCCATTCTGTTCCCGTAAGTGCATCTTTCACAGACAGAACATCCTTTACAAGAACTTCATCTACTGTATATTTGATTGTATGTTTTACTGGAATTGATGCCGTGCTGTTTTTCTGATCATCAAGATCTACGATAAGCACCTTCTTGTTTTTTAATGAAAATCCGCGGGCTATATTCAGGCATGAAGTACTTTTCCCATTCCCTCCTTTTCGCTGGACTATTGCTATTGTTTTCATGCTTCACCTCCAGACTTTTCCTTTCTCTGTTCCCGCTCGAAACTCTTTTTGGCTTCATGCACATAACTGTTTACCTGACTGTAACAGCTTCTGAATGATGACAGGTTTACAACTGCTGTCCTTGACCTTACCTGTTCAAGAAGCTCTGCAATTTTTTCTCCTGAAAAATCAAAACGGCAGGATATTGTTCTGGAAATTGGAATACATGATACTCTTTCAAGAGTACATCCTGAAAGAACTAGAAATGCGGCCTCGTAAAGGTCGGTGATTTGTGCGGTCTGCATGGTGACAGTCCTCCTTCTGTTTTTTGCGGAATGAACTGTCCCTTTTAAATCAATGATTTTTATGTTATTATATTAAAAGTGACGGTTAATCCCGTTGTGTTCAGGCTCTGTTTCTGAAGGATCTGCCAGGATTGCATTCAGATTCAGGGCTTTTTTATTGGCCTTTTCACAAACTGTGTCAAGCCATATTCTTAGTTTTGATTTTATGTTATTATAACATATTCTGTCAAGTTATATATTATAATTGTCTTATGCCTCGACCAAGAAAAGAAAAACTTCCTGAACTTAATCTTTCTCAATCCATCGGCCAGAACATTGCACGTATCCGGAAATCCCGTGGCCTTACTCAAATTGAACTTGGTAACATTATTGGAATTAATCAGTATCAGATTTCTGACTATGAAATTGGCAGACTTCATCTTTCTGATGAGATGATTATTCGCTTTGCTAAAGCATTGAAAACCACTTCTGATGATATTCTTGGATTAAAAGAAAGTGATAACGATGTTGAAAAACCTTCCCTGAAAATCATCAGGCGTCTTATTAAAATTGAAAAGCTTTCTGAGGCTGATCAGAAATCACTTCTTAAAACTATAGATATGTTTCTTAAAGCAGCGGGAAAATGACAGGCTTTCTTTTCCCGCCAGTTTTTGCGACCAGTTTTTATAAATCCTTGTATTTACTGTATTTAAAAACAAAAAACTGGGCAGAACCAGTTTTGACCAGTCGGCCCAGTTTTTATTTCTGTCGTTTCTTAATGTCAAATATGTTCGTATGTGAACTTATTCTGAGACACGTAAGGATGAGAATCTGCTCCGGTTTGCCAGGTTCACTACTGTCCTTTTTATAAACCAGAAGAAGATCTCCCCTGACATGGCATTCCCTGTAGCCGATGTAATTTCCATGTAGATCATGGTCCCGGTATTTCTCTTCAAGGGTCTCCCCATCAAGGAGCTTCTTGATTACGGCATCCGTTTCAGCAATCTCTTCCGCATTGAGCTTCTTATAATCGGTCTTGAAGCTTCTAGTAATCTTCAACTCATACTTCATTTCGACATGGCCGCCTTGAAGTCTTCAAAAGTCTTGAAATGCTCCGTTTCTCCATTCTTTACTTCTTCAATTGCTTCATCAAGTCCGTTCTGCTCTTCCTGCTGTCTGTACCTGATGAAATCAAAGAAATCACTGATGAGGTCATAGTATGATTCGTTGATTGTCTCCAGTTTCTCCTGTAATACTGCTAAAGGCATATTCGTACCTCCTTACATTTTTAAACTACATACATTATACATTTTTGACAAGTCTTTTATTAAACTTTTGTATTTTCTGCAGGAAAATGCAAAAGTCGCTTCCGCAGGACATACTATAAAATGATTGCAACACTTACATAACATCGCTTCGGCACGCAGTTTTACGTCCGTGTAAAACTGCTAAACAGAACACGCATTATTTTCAGCCACCTTCCTGCCGGCTGTTCGGTCGCTTTGCAGCTCCCAAAATAATGAGAGTTCTGTTCACCTCCGCTTGCATTCATTTTTTAACTTGCGGGAGCTTTGTAAATCTGTCTAAATACATTTTTCTTCCGGTGTTTCAGCAGGTGAACAGAATGTACGTTATGTTGCAACGCGGACTGCAGCCACGATGGCTGCTGAACATAACGAGCATTCTGTTTAGGTGTGCAGCCATGGACGGCGGAACACCGGGCCTGCGGTCATCAGTTTTGTTAGAGTTCACTCATTTCAACCTCGCCTAAGTCCAGTTAAAATCGCCACAAATCAGTTCAAGTAAAAAAGCCATTACCAAATGTTCATAAAACTTCTAAACTGAAAATCGCCAGAAACTCAGTTGAGGAGGAATATGAAAAATGATAATGACCATACAGTCACTTTAACACAAGCATTGCAGGATATAAAGAAGGAACAAGGGAAAGGTTTTAATCTTGAATATGTAAATCTTGCTGAACTGGAACGCAGAACCGGAATTTCACGTGCAAAACTTCGAAGACTAAAAGCAAATGATTTTAAGGAAATGCCTCATGGACTTACAGGAAAAAAAGCTGCAAGGACTGTAATCAGCGGTTATGAATCCGTGATTAATGACCAGTTAAGACAGGGCGTAACGAATTCCGTAAACATCTATGACAAACTTAAGGAAGTTGGCTACAAGGGAAGCTTGAGTGGTGTAAAGAGATACATAATGGCAAACAAATTTCTTGTACCAGCTGCAAGGCATTTAGTCGTACCACAGGGAAGCCGAGGTTTGAGATACTTTACTGCTCCAGGAGAAGCATTCCAGATGGACTGGGGATTTACAAAAGTCCGCGACTATTCAGGATACGAATACCAGGCGGCATGTTTTGCAATGATATGCCACCACTGCGGAATGAAATACGTTGAGTTCTTCCCGAATGCAAAGCAGGAAAACCTGTTCATCGGAATGATTCACGCATTCCAGTACATGGGAATTCCTCAAAAGATTCTGACCGACAACATGAAATCTGTCGTCCTGAAAAGAGATTTTGAAGGTCGTCCTGTATGGAACCATGACTATGAAATCTTCATGAAGACGATCGGCTTTG
>JAZLIM010000107.1:0-2126 GCA_045617385.1 Treponema sp. | reverse complement strand
CCTGTTATGGTTGAAGTAAAAGGGAAAGGAAAGATGAACTGTTATTTTGTCAGTAAAGACTGGTTTTAGTAACGTTCATAATTAATTTTTCAAAATGGGAAGAGAGCTTTAACTCTGCTTTCTGATTAAGAGGACTATTTTGTGAACCACATGGAAAACTACAGTAAATAAAAGTATTCCAAAGGCAATGGCTCCTGCTACAAGTCCTGTTTGTACTGCAAAGTCTGCGGCAAGGCTTTCGTTTTCTGCAACTACTGCACTCATGGCATAATACAGGCTGCTTCCCGGAATCAGCGGAACAACGGCTGGAATTACAAAAACGGTTCTTGGTGTTTTACAGAAGTTTCTCATCACTTCTGAATAGGCAGACGCAAATAATGTAACAATCAGATTTGAAAGGAAAATGTCCAGACCAAAATGGGCGCAGAGAAGGTAAACAATCCATGTGGTTCCGCCACCAATGCAGGCTGCAGCTAAATGGCGGCGCTTCATCTTAAAAATTATGGCAAAGCCTAAAGATCCCAGAAGGGCAGTAACAACCTGGATGACATAAGAAATCATAGAATCTTACCTCCAAGAAAAACAGCAAGAGCAAAACCACATGCTATGGCGCCTGCCTGAATCAAAGCTTCAAGTAATCTTAAGATTCCTGAGATGGTGTCGCCGGCAAAAAGGTCACGGAGGGCGTTTGTAAGGGCAATGCCCGGAATCAGAAGCATGATTGAACCGATCATCACCTTATCTACATTTGCGCAGAGACCAGCTTTTCTAAGCATTAAGGCAATGAAGCCTGAAAAAAGCGAACAGATTAAGTAGAAAATCAGCTGGCTGTTCCAGACTTTATTAAGTCTTTTGTTGAAGAGGAAAATGACAGCCCCACAGATTGCAGCGCAGATTCCGTCCATAAGGTTTCCGCCAAAAAAGACCGCAAAAGAGCCGGAAGCAAGAAGATATCCCCCAAGTTCCAGTATGGGATGCTGAACCGTTTTCTGACAGGCTTCTTTGATCTCAGCTTCAAGTCTGGCCAGTTCGGGTTTTGTTTTACAGAGTGAGGTGGAAAGTTCTACCAGTTCATCCAGTTTTCTGAAATCTGTATTGTAGTGATTGATTCTGCGGGTCTGAGTGAAGGAATCCTCATTTCGCTTCATGGTAACCACAATACTGGAGGTGATTACAAATACATCGGTCTGCAGGGCACCGTAGGCTGAGCAGATTTTGCTGATGATTTTTTCTACGTGATTTACATCTCCACCGCATTCCAGAATCTGGGCTCCCAGATCTATGGCAGAGGACAATAACTTTTTGCTTTCTTTATCTGCATCATTCATAATAAAAACATGCTTATATTGTATATTTTGCCACCAGGATTTTTTCTACAGAATCCGGTTCGTCTTCAAAAAACTGAGTGCCATTAATTTTGAAACCTTCATGTTCCAGACAAACTTCTAAAAAGAACATAAAGATTCCAATATCAATGCGATTGTAAAAACGGACTTTTTCTGCAGGCATAATACCACGTTTTCCGGGTTTTTTGTAACGGAAAACTTTCAGTTCTGAGCCGGTATTTTCTATGATCCAGGGCTGAGTGTTGCAGGCACTTGGCGAAAACCTCACAATATTCGCAAAAGGAAGGACTTCACCTTTCCAGATTTCTTCCAGAGGTTTTCGCTTAGATTTGAACATATCCTTTCTAAAAGAAGTTTCCGGCATTTTAGCAATGGCAATCATAATTACAAAATTCAACCCTTCAACTTCAGTCTGGTCCGGTTTACCAACTCCATACCACAAAGCACCAATGTTTTTACTTGCCAGATACAAATCAATCTGTTCGCCAATGTAGCCAATATTGCGAAGATAATTTCCCTTGATCTCGCTGTAAAATTCAATGCAATATTCAGCACCTCGTTTGCAGGTAGTTTCCTTTTCTTTTACAATTCTGATTTTTGTTTTGATTTCTGAATCCATAGGTTTTACTGTTTTACTAAATTCTTCCAGCTGCTGCAGTTCAGCTTCAGAGATTTTTCCCTCAGTTCCCCTAAAAAGATGAAAAGATTTTCTCTTAAAAATAAGTTCGTAATAGTTCATGCAGAAAAGATTAGTTTGATTTAAAATGATTTTCAAGAAAA
>JAZLIM010000106.1:0-47905 GCA_045617385.1 Treponema sp. | reverse complement strand
TAAAATATTTTCAGAACGGAACAGTGGATTCAGTTCTTACAGGAAAGATCAATTCTTTTGTAACCCAGAACCGTTACAAACGGGAGTGGAGGGAAAATTTCATGACATATGAACAGGACATGATTGTAAGGGAACAAGTCTGGTATAATAACGGCCTTGAAGCGGGTGCCGCTGCCCAGAAAGCCGAAGACGATAAGATCATTCAGGAAAAAGAGCAGGAATTACAGCAAAGAGCGAGCGAATTACAACAAATGGACGTTGTTTTACAACAAAAAGATGATGAAATAGCTAAAATGGCCGAAGAAATGAACCGCTTGAAGGCTATGATTGAATCAAAATAAGAATTTCTGACTGAAAAGATCATAATATACAGACAAATCAAATAATAATGGAGAATAAAATGAAAAACTTTGGTGCCAAACCTTTTATGTTTCCTATGCCGGTTCTGATTCTTGCTACTTATGACAAGAACGGAAAAGCAAATGCAATGAATGCTGCCTGGGGCGGAATTGTTGAAATGGATCAGATCTGTATTTCTCTTTCTAAACACGCCACTACAGACAATATTGAACTGAACAAGGCTTTTACTGTTGGAATTGCCACAGCAGATACTGTTGTTCCTTGCGATTATGTAGGAATCGTAAGTGCAAACAAAGAACCGGAAAAGATGGAAAAAGCCGGTTTCACAACACGTAAAAGTGAATTTGTAAATGCTCCGGTGATCAATGAACTCCCGGTTACTCTTGAATGCGAATTTCTCAGAATTGACGGTGACGCTTCAAAAGAAGAATTCCATTACATCGGAAAGATTGTGAATGTTGTTGCCGATGAAAAGGTTCTTGATGAAAACGGAAACATCTGTCTTTCAAAGCTTAAACCAATCTGTTACGATCCTTCAAATCACGGTTACCATGTAATCGGTGAAAAAGTTGGTCAGGCTTTCAGTGACGGCAAAAAGCTGATGTAAAAAAACACCCGGACTTATAGTCCGGGTGCATAGCTAACCTAGAATGAATTTCTTCATCATATTCAGTTAAACTCAAAACTTTGATCCTTGCCCTGTGATGCTCGAAATAGCCGTTCAAGATTTTTCTGCCAACTGTGCTTTCATTCTGGCGTTTTCTTCAAGAATACGAGCAATTTCTGCAGCCTGTTCCTGTAATTCTAAATCCTTTTCCTGAATTATCTTTTCGTCTTCTGCTTTCTGATCAGCCGCTCCTTCTTTATACCAGTATTTTTCTCTTACAGCCATGTCCTGTTCGTATGTCATGAATCTTTCCCTCCACTCTCGTTTGTAGCGGTTATGGGTTACCATAGAGTTTATCTTTTCAGTAAGAGCCGATTCCACAGTTCCGTCCTGGAAATATTTTAACACATTTTGAGTTTTCCTTCCGCTTTTTTAAAAATCAGGACATATAAATAGTGAGGATTTTTGATCCTGAAATCATTACTTAGGAGTTTTTATGACTACAACCGAAAACATAAACCCGTCAACAAAATACAAAGACCGTTTGTTCAGGGCCATTTTTGATGACCCGGATCATCGGGACTGGCTGCTTTCCCTTTATAATGCAGTGAACGATTCGCATTATACAAATGCGGAAGATCTTGAAGTTACAACTCTGGATGACGTTATCTATACAAAAATGAAAAATGATATTTCGTTTCTTCTGAACAGTCAGATGTCTCTTTATGAACACCAGTCCTCATATTCGCCTAATCTTCCTCTTCGTGGATTTCTATACTACGCTGATTTATTACGATTGAAATATCATGATAAAAAACTATATTCCAGTTCACTCTTAAAAATTTCCACACCAAATTATGTTGTTTTCTATAATGGACCGCAGGATATTGGTGATAAGCGTATATTGAAACTATCAGATTCTTTTGAAATTCCTGTGAAGAATGAAGAAGAAATTTATGAATGGACTTGTACCATGCTGAATATAAACAAAGGGAAGAATGAAAAACTTATGGAAAGCTGTAAAGCCTTACATGATTATTCAGAGTATGTTAGTATGGTGAAAGGGAATCTGCTTTCCGGTAAAGATTTGAATACTGCAGTTGAAAACGCCCTTGATGAAGCCGTGCGCCGGAAGTTTTTGAGCGGTTATTTTGAAAAACACAGGGCAAGGATAAAGACCATGAGTTTAACTGAATACGATGAAGAAGAAGCCAAGAAAGTTTACCATGATGACGGTTACCGGGAAGGTGCCGCTGCTCAGAAAGCCGAAGACGAAAAGATAATACAGGAAATTGTCCAGGAAAAAGACGCAGAAATTGCAAGATTGAAAGCTCTGCTTGAAAATAAGTAAAACTTTGGTTTTATATTTATTCCTAATTGTATACGGGCTGCTATAATGGCAGCTCTTTTTTTTTGTTAAAAAGAAAGCACCCGCGTTTTACCGCGGGTGCTGAATGTGTTTACTTAAACCTGGCAGCTGGAAGCTGCCGGGGAGTAAGATTAACGTTTAGTGGTTACTTCTTCTGGGCGATTTCGATTCCGTAGTCTGAACCGTCACGGCAGACGTAACCAATTACAGGGTATGCTTTACCATTCCCGTAAACGATACCGTTTTTGTTACCTGTATCTTTACTGCTTGTACCGGTTGTGTAACTTGTTTTTGCATAACCATTAGCATTCTTCCATACACCAATATTAACTCGATCATCGTTTACATTATTACCAGTAGGAACAAGAGAAATTTCCCAGTCACCGGTGTACTTAACATTACCGTCTGTTCCGGCAGGAACATGATTTACACTTGTTATAGTGTCAGCAATATTCAGGTATGCCATCTTTGGAAGCTGTGTAGACATCATGAAGTAACTGATGTATGGAACCGCAACCTTTGTAGATGTTCCATTTACTGTTACATCCTTACAGAGTACTTCAAGCTGCAGTCTTGTACCTTCAAGCTGGTATCCGTCAACAAGACATGAATTTGTAGCTTCAGAATATGTAGCGGCTGCTTCTTTGTTTGCAAGATATGCATACTTGAGTTTGTAAGAACATGCAGCTGCAATATGGATACCACCCATTGGATCTACTGCAATCTGACAGTATTCACCGCCCTTAGTAAAGATCTTTTTTGGAGTTGCCCATGCTACACCGTTAACAGCTTCTTTACCCATATCAATACCGGTTGTCGGGTTTACGATATAACTGTAGTAACAGTCTTTACCGTCATACCAAACAGCATGAATAGTATCATCGGCAGCGGTGTTACCCTTAACACAGGCAATGTCCACATAACGATAAGCCTTGTATCCAGTATCATAGAAATTTGGACTTGTGCCCTGCTGGTAATCTTTTCCGGCAATAAGAGCCCACTGATTTGTATGAGATTCATAAGCCTTATTGTCATTAATGTATTTACCATTGAAATCTATTCTATTTTCAAAGTTACCAAACTCAGATTTTGTTGAGCGGCCGTCTACAAAAGTAACAATTTTACACTGCACTTTTGTTCCATTGTTTGCAATTTCTTTATCAAAGGTCAATTCCATTCTGTTATTTCTCCAGTCACGCCTTTGAACAGTATAAACTTCACCATTAATTATGAATTTTGCACCTTCAGCACAGTCATTCCAGTTACCTCCTGTGAGTACTTTTTTATTATCATTTACTACAGTATATTCGTCACAAACTTTTGAATTGTAAGCTGATGATCCTAATTCACCATATTTGAAACGAATCTGTCCCTGAATGTCATCATAGTATGCAAGGTAAACTGTTGTTGTTTTGTTATCCCCTGTTCCATGAACAGCAGTTGCAAATGATGGTGAACCAATGAATCGTTTAGTAGTAAGAAGAAGATCGTTGTACTGTGTTCCCTGAACGATACAGTTCTGAAGACCGATTGATTCAAAGATGACAGTATTATTTCCCTGATAGTTATCTTCCTTTGCACTAAGATTTCCCGTTCCCCATTTACTTGTCATGAATGTGAAACGTCCGCCAAGTTTTGATTCTGGTTCAGTATCAAGACCAGCAACACATGCATAGGCTGCACCGTCTTCATCGTATTCGAATCCGTTACTGTTGAAGTCTGCATAGTTATGCTGCCACCATTGATATGATTTTGCCTCAATAGCTGCCCCACTTTTATAGCTAGTATAATATTTCGAACCTGTACCTGTAGGCATACTAAAGTCAGCATCGCCATTCAAGAAAGAAAATCCAATCAAGTCATTTGCAGGGTTTACGTGCATGACTGGATCATTCAATTCACCACGGTTAGGAGTTACAACATTTGGACTAATCTGCCATACATCAACCTTGAAATCGTCTGTAAGGCGATAGTTATTTGTTGTGTTAGGAGCACGGTTATATGCGTAAGCTCTAAGATCATCATAATCGTCTGTTGTTGCAGTAAATGTCTTTCCAGAAGAACCGGAAGCATTGTTGTTGTTGATGTTGTTGATTGAATCAACTCCATTTACAGTAACTTTCCAGTCACCAGATTCCATTGAACCGATAGCCTTAGCAGTACCGCTTGAGTAACCTGTAATTGTATGACTATGACCGTCGCTGATTGTAGCATTTGTACCGAAGTTGAATCCTTCAACCTTCAGGTCTGTTTCATCTGTACCAACCGGATAACGTCCTGTAGATGTACGTCCGTATGTAGAAGCTTCTGCATCGATTGATGCAAGACGCCCTGTTGTAACCTTGGTAATATACGGAACAACGTCCATACGATAGTATGCTGTTTTTGCTGCAGCTGTAGTATTTGTAGCTTTATTTACTATTGTCTCAGCAATATTATTTGTTGCATCTGCTGCTGTCCATGGTGTTGTTCCGTCGTCTCCCATGTTTACACCGAAGTTTGGTGCATAAGTTGTAGTATCATTTGTAATTGTTGGAGAACCACGGTCACTAACCATGATGCGGACTACAACATCATTGTCAGCTACATTGTTAATTGCTTCTGTATTAATGCCAAGTTCCCAGTTAACCTTATGTCCGTTGTCTCCAAGTTCCACAGGTGTAACTGTAAGGTAGTAATTTGAGCTAGTGAATACATCTGCAGCATAAGCTATTTCTGTTGTCCAGCCTGAACTGCTGTATGAAGCAAGTTTGTAATATATTTCATCTACAGCATCCGCATCCCCATACTTAGCTTTGACTGTTTTTGTTTTTGCTGCAGTCCATGTACCAGTTGGTGTGAAGCCCTTAATGTAGAACCAAAGTCCTTCAAGGATTGTGTTGTCTTCGGCAGTACCAGTAAGAACAATCTTTCCTGAAACTTTTGGATCACCATCAGTAGTTCCGCTTGTTGCAGTAGAAACGTATCCGCTTCCACCCTGCCAGTCAGATTCAAGTTCAATATGTCCGTTTGCTGTATCACCTTCGAACAGAGAGTTCAGCTTTTCACCTGTTGTAGCGTTCTTGCCTTTTCCTCTCCAGAAGAACGGATGAATTCTTCCAATTGGAGCTTTGTTATCGCGGATATCGACCTTTGCAATAAAGCCGAACTTACATTCCTGAGATGTAGCATCTGTAATTGTGAATTCGAATGTATCTTCTCCGTCTGGAATAGATGCTGATGCATTTCCAAGGAATTCAGAAAGAGGAATTGTTATTGTTCCGCCAATGTAGTCTGTATTGAATACACTCAAATCATCAGGAGCATCTTTAAGCTTGGTTGCTGTTTTTTCAAAGGCATTTGTATTTACTGTATAAGAGTAATTAAGCTGTCCGTTACCACCAACAATTTCAGGCTTGATTTCTGTCTTACCCTTAAGAGTGATAATTGGTTTTCCTGCACTTCCGTCAATTCCCCTGTCAGTTTGTTCAGGGAAGTCTTTTACTGTGTTACCACCTTCAATATGGCTGCTTTCATGATCAATTACCAATTGTCCATCTTTTGTAATAAGAGAAGACAAATCGGTTCTGAGTTCTGTTCCAGCAACATTGCCATCACCATTTTCATCTGTACCGTAACGGTAACCTGTAATACGAGGTGCGTTGTTAGAAACTGTACCGGCCTTTGTTACAAGGGCAGTTGCGTTTCCGGCCTTATCGAATGCAACAAAGTTCATTGTAAGTGCACCGTCATAAATATTGGTTGTTCTAATCACAGCAGTCCAGTTATAGCCGGTTCCGTCTACCTGAACACTTTCCTGCATTCCGTCAAGGTCACCACCATCTTTACTTGTTTCTGTTGCAACGTTATCAATTACCTGAGCAACTGTAAAGTAAGCTTTTTCTGCATCTGAAGGAAGTGTTCCGTCTACAGTAATTGTTTTTTCAGAAACCGCATTGATTCTGTAAATATGACCTGCAACCTTTGCAAGGCTTCCCACACGGAATCTTGAGTCAAGGTCTGCTTTTACTGTAAGGTTACCACCATCAATTTTAAGGTTACCCTCAGAATCTTTATCAACTTCGTATTCCGTCCAGTAAAGGTGGTCTTCAGAATCCAGATCAAATCCTGTCTGAGCCAGAACGTTTGCGTTTCCATCTGCACCAAGATTTGTAAGAGGATCAATAAAGTCTGTTCCACGTGTAAGGTAGAATACAATTCTTTCGAATCCACTCTGAGCTACATCACTGAATGTACCGCTGAGAGTATAACCAGTGTTAGAATCCTGGAACTTATTTCCTGTAGCAGCAAGATTGCTAACTGCAAATTGTGGAGCTTCGTTATCGTAGTAAATGATAATCTTCTGGCTAGTTGGAGTTTCATTTACAGAAGCATCTGTTGCAAGGATTGTGTATTCGATCTTTCCTGATTTATGAGTTGTATCATCTTTTGCATAACCTACAGGAATCTTCAGGTCATAGTTATAGAATGTTCCTGAATTAGATTCATTGCTTACACTCTTTGCAGATTCGTCATCTCTTACGAACCAGTCTGATTTTGTTGTATCTGTAAGAATATCTGTTCCGTCAATTGTAATGCTCTTAATACATGAATCGTCATCTTCAACAGATGCTGTAAGGTACCATTCACCGGTAATCCACATATTTTCTGTATATGCTACCTGTGCAGTTACTGTAGTATCATCTTCGGCATACTGCTTAAGCATAAGCTGGCGTGCAGAACCGATCTTTGGTGCGTCAGCATCAATTGTGAATACACGAGTTACAGGCTGGCTGCATTTTGAACCGGTAATTGCATAAACACGGATAGCGATAGTTCTTGTAGAAGGATCACCTTCTTCTTTTTTATCAAATTCCTTTGCCTTATTGATTGTAAGGTTCCAGTTAGTCGGTGTACCTGTTGCACGAATACCGCGCATAGAACTTGAATCTTCCGGATTACGCCAGTCTGTAACTACATAACCGGTTCCTTCATAAGTAACAATAAGTTCATTCAGTTTTCTTTCCCAGTCTGTTGCAAAACCTGTTTCTGCATCATATGAAGGGTCAATCTGAACATAAACGCCAGAAACTGTAGCATTTGCGCCAGGCTGAAGTTCTGAAGAACCTGTAATACGTACAAGACCACCTACACTTGAAAGAATATCTCCTACAGGTGCATATGGATAAGAAATTTCTACCGAAGGACGGTCTCCAACAGGGTCAATGTAAAGTTCAAGAGACTTCTTTTCACTTGTATTTCCAAGAGCATCCTTTGCGTAGAACCAGAGCTTAATATGTTTCAGTGTATCTCCAGCGTTTGACCAGTATCCGTTGAACTGGTGAACCTTATAGTATGTTGGAGGTTCAGAATCTGCAAAGGCCAGTTTCCATGCAAGGGCACCAGTTTTTCCACCTTCAACGATTTCTGTAAACCTAGAAGAATCAATTGCAGGTTCATCCTGGGCTTCATCAAGCTTCTGGATTGCAAAGTATACTCTGTTTGCAGAGTCAGTTGTACCTTCAATGAAGTTATTCTGAGAACCGAACAGTGTTGCACCATCTGAAGTACTTGTAATCTGCAGGTTTGGAGCCACATTGTCCAGGTTTACTGTTTCTTCGCGCTTGTTGCTATTGTTTGCGTTATCTTTTACTTCAAGAATCAGTTTGCCATAAGTCTTGCCCTGAAGAGTCTGTTTTTCTGAGGTAACTTCTGTATCAATTTCGAATACTCTTGTTACCTTTGTATCGTCTGTAGTTCCAGCTGGTGTTCCATTAACAGCATCACTTGCATAAACTACAGTTCCGCTTACATCATTTGTTCCGTCACCAAGTTTTGCTGTAAGGCTCTGGATACCGTTTCCGTCGCTTACAGTTGCCATTACATAAAGCTTGCTTCCAGGTCCACCAAGAACTGTACCGTTGATAAGTGTAGCTTTAGTCCACTTGCTTACATCATCTTCGAATACATATTGTCCTGCTGCAATTTCTTCAGCAGTAAGTTTTGTTGTTCCATCAGCTTTTACTGGTTCACCGGCAGCATTTACTTTCCACCACTTGTCTGTGCGGAAGTAAACTGAGTCATCATCGCCAGCAATACCCTGTGAAGCAGCTGCTTCTGTTTTCTTAACGAACTGTGGGTTCTGTGTATCGACCTTGATATAAACGATAGAGTTCATTGTGTCGTCTGTAGCTGCATCCTTAGCTGCAAGTTCATTTGATGAAGTATCTCTCAGTTTTGGAATATTTGCATAACCGTTTGTTGCATCAGGAGCTGCAGCAGTTGTAAATGTTGTTCCGTCGGCATCTGTAATTGTAAATTCAATTGTCTTGTCACCCTGGTCGTTTGCTGAGAATGGAATTTCCCATGAACCTGGGTCACTGATTGTAACAGGAGTACCGCCGTTTATTGTGTAAGACATAGATGTAATACCGTCATCATCTGTTGCAGAACCGCGAAGCAGTTCTTCCATGTGCCAGAACAGATTTGTACTGCTCATATATGTGTCAGCAGAATTAACTGTCTTCTTGAGTACAAGGTTCTTGAATGTAATAAGAGGACGGTCAGAATCCTGATCAGTATGAATCTTACGTGTGCTGTAACCAATGTTTCCTGCAGCATCTTCTGCTACTACGTAAATTGTATAGTCTTTTTCATCTGTAAGTTCAGAAGTATTAAATCTTCCTGAAGTTTCATCTGTTACTACAGTCCATGCGTATGCACTGTTTCCGGTGAATTCCTGAATCTTAATCAGATTTTCTTTTGTAACCGGATTTGTTGTGTTATTCAGAATAACTTCAGCTGTTGTTTCTGAATCTACCGGTGAACGGTAAACAGTAACTTTACTCAGAGTAGAAAGATCATCTGTTGCACTACCGCTCAGGTTAATCTTTCCGTTTACTGTTCTGAATACTTCATTATCTGAGTCATCCTTCTGAGCTGCCGGATTGATAATTGAAACTGTTGGAGCTGCATTATCAAATTTCAGGTCCACTTTAGAAGTTTCTGTGTAGTTTCCGGCAGCATCTGTGATACGTGCGTAAATCTTCAGTGAACTCTTTCCGCCTGTAACGTAACCTGCAAGTTTCTCAACCGGAATTGATCCGTTGTAAGTTCCTTCTGTAAGAGTTGCTGGGAATGTATCTGCTGTTCCTTCTACGTAAATAACTACACCGTCTGTTGCTGCAATTCCACATCCTGTTGTATTGTCTGCAGCGCTTACACTTACAGAAACAGCCTTATTCTTACCGATTGTTGTACCTGTTGTTGGAGAAGCAACGTATCCCGAAGGAGCTGTTGTATCTACCTTAAATCCTGTTGCTGATTTTGCATAACCAACATTTCCGGCTTTATCTGTTACACGAGTGTAAACATACTGTACTTTATCGTTTGCAGTGTTATCAGAAAGTGTAATATCTTTTGCTGAAACTGTGTTTCCAGAAACACTGATTGAGTTCCAGTCACCTGAAGCTACACTTGAAATCTTTGGATCTGATGCGTTTGTAATGTCATAAGATGTTTCTGAAATGAAGTAATCTGCAGAATCAATTCCTGAAACTTCTGTATTTGTAATAGAAGCTTTCAGAGTCATCTTATTGTCTTTTGTCCATGTTGCAGGGTAAACCGTTGGAGAAGCAGCGTCCTTTGTTGAAGTTGTAATATAAGAAGCTGTAACTGTTGGGGCTGTTTTATCGTAAACAACTGTTACATTCTTCTGAGCTTCACGGCCTGCCTTATCTTTAGCAATTACTGCATAAGAATATTTTCCTTCTGTATCTGGAATCTGGAATGAATATGGTGCGGCAAGTACCTGTGGTTCAGCAATACCGGTTCCACTTATTGTTACAGAAGCAATATGATTATCAGCTGGTACCATTTTAAGAGTAGTACGTGCTGATGAAACAACTTCAGTAACTTCAGTAGTTCCGTCTGTTGTAACCTTAAGAGAAGGTGTATCTGAGTCAATGTTCAGCTGCTGGTTGAACATTTCTGTTACGTTTCCGTATTCGTCAACTGCAGCAAAGTTCAGGTAAGTTGTTCCATCTGCAAATGTCGGGTTAACCTGATTTCCATTGTCAGTAACTGTATAGCTCCAGCTTGTTCCGGCGGCGTTGATTTTTGTCCAGCCTGTCCATGTGGTATCAAGCTTCTTGTCTCCAGTTGTCGGCAGAGTTACTGCATCTGCTGTAGTTGCTGTCTTAAGCCAGATAGCTCCAATTGCTGAAGCATCTTCTACAGAACCACCAACTTTGAGCTGTGTATTTGGCTGCCATTCATCAGCACCTGTTGTAGGTGCTGTAATTGTAACCACCGGACCTGTTGTATCAAGCTTTACAGTGCGCTTAACTTCTGTTTTCTTTCCTACAAGGTCAACGGCTGTTACTGTGAATTCGTATGTTCCGTCTTTTGCTTTTCCGTTTGAAAGGTATGTACCGCTGAGAGTTACATTTCCATTTCCATCTACACTCCAGCCGTTTGTATTTCCGCCTGCCACTTTTGGAATTGTTACGCCGTCTTTTTTGATTTCAAGAGCAGAAGCAGTTGTATCTATTCCGTAAGTATCAGAAATAGAATATTTGAACTTGAAGTTGTCTGCGTTTGTAATTACGTCCTGAGCAACGTTCAGGTTTGTTGCTTCGTAAGTAACTTCAGCTCCACCGTTTACCTTGATCTTTGCTGTTGGATCTGCGTAGTCGATGTGATATTCATTAGCAGCAGAAACCGGTGATTTGTTTCCGGCATTGTCTTCAGCATATACGTAAAGTTTGTATTTGCCCTGTGGCTGTGCAGCAGCCAGTGTCTTAGACCAGGCTTCTGTTGTTCCGGCACTTTCCCATCCGTCAGTTTCATGTGTTGGAACTGTATTGTCTGTACGAATCTGGTAGAATACTTCCTTAACCTTTGAATCAGCATCACTTGCTGAACCAAAGATTGTTACCGGGTTTTCTGATTCTTTTACAGCACTCTGACCAATACGGCCTTTTGGTCCACCAATTGAAACTGTTGGAGCAACCTTATCAACCATAAGTTTGAACTGAGCCTTTCCGTGGTTGTCTTTATAGTCAGAACCTACAACGAAGATGTCGTATGGAGCTCCGGCTACTGTCATTTCTGGAATTGTAACAGAGAATGTTCCGTCTGCATTTACTGCACTTTCAAGAATAGCAATTTCATTCTTGTAGTGATATGTAGCATCTACAGCAACACGAGTTTCATCCTTTACAAATGGCTTGATAAGTTCCCAATCAGCATCTGTTTCATAACTTGTTCTGTAATCAAGATAATCTTTCTTAGCGTCTCCAGGCCATGCATCAGGCACTGAGCCCTTGAATACACGGATTGGATGCCATGCGTTCAATCCAGAAGATTTTCCCTGAGCAAGTCTTAAGTCAGCTGCATTTTCATCAGTAATATTCTGGTCTACAAGTTTACCTGTAATTACAATGTTCTTGATCTTTGTTGCGTCAGTTGTATCAGGTTTAACGTATACGTTTCCTGTTTTATCCAGAGTTACAACTGGAGCTGCAGAGTCCACTTTGATTATCAGTTTTTCAAAAGCAGCACTTTCGTTTCCAGCACCATCTACAGCTTTGAGCCACAGGTAGTTGATACCTTCTTCAAAGCCCTGAATTGAACGGTTGTTAAGTTCGTAAACTGCTCCGTTCTTTGAAGGAGCGAATGTTCCGCGTTCTTCACCTGTTGGAGCTGTATCTTCCTGAGTAAACCAGTATTTTATTGCTGTTACTTCAGAACTGTGAGTGTATCCGGCTTCATCAGCTGGATCTGTTGATCCGGCATCTTTCCATCCGGCGTAGAATTCGAACTTATTGTCCTGGTTCCATTTTGTATCGCTGTATTCATTTCCGTTTACTTTGAACTTTTTGCCTGTTGCATATTCATTGATTACAGGCTTAACGTTATCAATAAGGAATGTATAGCTTGCAGAACCTTCTTCGTTGAACATGTTCTTTGCAGTATAAGTAACAGTTACCTTTGCAGATTTTCCATCGCTACAGTAAGCCTTTACAGTGTTTTCATATGACTGGAAACTTGCTGTATTTGCAGGTGGATTAAATATTGTGCTTACTCCTGTAAATCCTGTACCTGTTGGTTCACCTGAAGCAAGTTCAACTTTGCGAGTAAGGCTTGTTCCGCCTTTGTACTTAACTGTAATGTTTACACCTTCGGCATTTGCTGCAGATGTTCCTTTTACAAATGTAAGTTCATTCTTTGAGATATTTACAACTGGAGCTCCTGAAGAAACACCAACCATGAATGTATATGATGTTCCGGCAAGCCCGTTTTTATCAGCAATTTCAGCTCTGATCTGATAGAAGCCTTCTTCTACCTGACCACCTGCATTCTTTGGAATTACATAATTGAATGAAGTTGAAGTGAAAGTCTGCTGAGGAGTGCTTGTCCATGCAGTCTGCTGGGCTTCAGTTTTTGATGAATCCCATTTGCGACTCCATACTTTTACAGTTGGTGCGCCGTCATCATCACTTGCTGAGAATTTAATCTTTCGGTTTCCGTCATCTGTTCCAAGAAGATTCTTTCCGTTTCCACCGGCATTAACATCAACTGTTGTTTGAATAGAAGAATCTGTTTCATCTTCAAAATTCAGTTTTGGAATATCTGAATTCTGGTCAACATAGATTTCCTGAGTTTTCTTTACAGCTTCGTTTCCTGTACGGTCTTTTACTTCGTAAACGATTGTATATTTACCTGTTGCAAGCTTTGTTGAATCCATCTTGAATGTGGCAGATTCATTTTTGTTTCCGTCTACTGCTGTAAGCAGTTTATCTGAAGTTCCGGAAACAACTGCATCAGATGCAATTGTTGTAGAATCAACTGAACACTTTAATGTTCCGCTTTCAGTTCCCTGGTAAATCTTAAGGGTTACAGAATCAATTTTGTCGTTGTCACTTGAAGTTCCCTTGATTGTAACTTCGCCGTTTACAACATGTTCGTTTACATGTCCTTCATAATCGTCAATAAGTGTTTTTACTTCCAGTTCAGATTCAGGAAGTTCAGCATCGACTGTTACATTAACTTTAAGAACTGTACTTTCTTTTTCAGCAATATCTGTTGCTCTGAATTCGTAAGTACCGGATTCTGTTCCGTTATATGTATATGTTCCGTTTGATCCGGAAATTGCTGTACCACTACAAGTTACAGGAGCTGTTGCTTTAAGTGCATTTGTATCTGCAGCATCAACAGTAATCTTGAAGTTTCCTTTTACATAATATGTTCCGTTCTTGGCTGTAATTGGAGTTGAAGTTCCGCCGTTTACATAGTAAACCTTTGCATTTGTTACAGTAGGTGCAGCATTATCCACATTAATTTCACGAGAAACTGCAGTGCTTCTGTTTCCAAGCTTGTCTTCTGCAAAAATCCATACTGTCTTAACAGCCTTTCCTTCACTGCCAGGAGTTACAGAAACTGACCAGTTGTCACTTGTTCCACCGGCTACTGTCCAGCCTGCAGTTGTAGGAACAACCCCGGCTGCCGGTGTTGCTGCTGTTTCTCCAACATTGTAGTAAACTTTTTCTACACCTACACCTGAACCATCCATAGCTGTACCAATTACAGTTACAGCTGCTGTTCCGTCACCAGCAATCCATTCACCGTCAGTTGGTTTTGAGATTGAAACTGATGGAGCTGTATTATCAAATTTTACAGTATAAGTCTTAACTGCTGCTGTATTTCCTGCAGCATCTGTTGCACTTACTGTATAAGTATATGTTCCGTCTGTATTTGCTGTTGGGAATTTTGTTGCTCCCGAAGTCCATGCACCGTCTGTAACAGTGAATTCTTTTGCAGCTGCATTTCCTTCTTTTACAGAAACCTTAGTAACTGAACCGTTTCCAATTGAGTCTGTTACTGTTCCCGAAAGTGCAAACTGAGCTTTTACTTCAGCTGCTGTGTTTGTAATAGTAATTACAGGAGCATTAAGGTCTACCCCGAATGCAAGATTCTTAAGAGCAGAAACGTTGTCAGCTCTGTCTACGGCAACAACGTATGCATTGTATGATGCTCCTTCTTCAATTCCGTTTCCTTCAGCACCTTTTGTTTTAAAGTTTCCGTAGAATGTATCTCCGTTAACTTTTGTCCATCCGTTTGCGGCTGTTACAAGGGCTGCCTTTGAAGTATATGTTGCAGCTGCCGGTACTGAAGCAGAAATCTTCCAGTAAAGTTCAACACCTTCAGCGCCGTCGTTGTCACTGTATTCTACGTGGAATGGTGACGGTGTAGATGTAATATATCCATTTGCATTTTTGTCTGAAGAAGTAAGTGCACTTACTACAGGTGCTGTTCCGTCTACTTTGATGTTTACAGTTACTGGTTTTGTTTTTCCAGCTTTATCAGTTGCTACAAATTCGTAGTCACCTGTTGCTGAAGCTGTATATGTGTAAAGATTATTTCCTGCAGCTGTTGTATCTGCGTTATTGCACTTAACTGTATCAAGGTTTGTATCTGTTGCTTCAACTGTGATTCTGAAGCTGCCCTTTGAATAGTATGTTCCGCTGTTTGCTGTAAGTTCTTTTGCTGCTGCCGAAACATCTTCCACTTTCTTAAGTGTAATTACCGGAGTTGCAGTATCAACATTGATCTGGCGTTTTACAGGATCACAGATGTTTCCAAGCTTGTCTTTTGCACAAACCCAGATTGTCTGAACTGCTTCGCCTTCGCTTCCTGTTGTTACAGTAACTTCCCAGTTTGCATCGCTTCCAATAAGTGTCCAGCCTTCTGTTGCTGGATCTTCTGCGGCAGGTGTTGAAGCTGTAGCTCCAAGCTTGTAATAAACTTTTTCTACACCAACACCAGTTCCGTCGCTTACGCGTCCGCTTACTTTTGTTTCAGCTGGAGCATTAAGCCATGTTGTATCACTGGCTGGAGTAAGAATTTCTACTGTTGGAGCAGTCTTATCGAATGTTACAGAGTAAGAAACCGGAGTTGCAGGGTTTCCTGCAGCATCCTTTGCGCTTACTGTATATGTGTAAATACCGTCTGCACCTGTTGTTGGGAATGCGCCGGCATTTGAAGTCCATGTTCCGTCTGCTGGAGAAACCTGAAGATCTACAGGAGATTCCTGTCCTGATTCTTTTACAGAAACTGTTGCAACTGTTCCGAATCCGTATGTATCCTCAACTTTTCCTGAAAGTGCAAATGCAGCCTTTGCTGTTTCTGCATTATTGCTGATTGTGATTACCGGAGCCTTAAGGTCTACCTTGAAATCTTCTGATTTTGGAAGAGAAACATTCTGTGCTCTGTCTACTGCAATTACGTAAACATTGTATGCACCTTCTTCAAGACCATTTCCTTCTGCACCCTTTTCTTTGAAGCTTCCGTAGAATGTGTTTGTTGTTCCGGCATTTGCCATTGTCCAGCCGTTTGCGGCTGTAAGGTCTGCATAAGAATTTACTGCTGCTGGAGCAGTATTGCTGATCTGCCAGAAATATTCTGTTCCATTGTTTGCATCTGTGAATGTTGTGCCGAATGGAGAAGAAGCGGCTGTAATATAACCTGCAGCATTCTTTGCAGAAGAAAGTGTTTCTACCACTGGAAGAATATTATCTGCTGTGAATACAAATTCTTTTACTGCTGAGGCAATACCTGCTGAGTCTTCTGCCTGCAGGTAGATTTTTACGTTTCCATCTGTAACAGCTGATCCGTCTGCTTTTGTGTTCAGAGGGAATGCTGCATCTGTCATGCTGAATGTGTGTGTCCAGCTTACTGTATCTCCTGAAGTATAAGAAGGATCTGTTACTTCCCATACCTTAACCTTGTTTTCAGGAACCCCGTTTTCATCAAGAGATTTTGCTGCAAACAGAGTAAGTGGATTTGCTGCTGTGTGTTCACCACTGATGTTTCCTGTTACAACAACTTCTTTTACACCGTTTGTACTAACTGCAAGGTGAGTTCTGTCTTTTGTAATATCTGAAATTTCAGGAGCATTTCCGGAAATACGAACCAGACAAGACCATTTTGTTGTTGTTCCATAAATATCTTCTACGTCAAAAACCAGTTTGTAATTTCCTTTCATTGAAGGAAGATCCTGGCTCAGGTTGTACTGGTATTTTGCGTTCTTGTATTCAGCCGGATTTGTAATATTGATAGGTGTTACCGGATATGTAACAGAATCAGAAACAAAGTTTGAAGTATAGCCTGAATCTTTTGTAAGACACTGGATTGTGATTTTCTTGATACCATCGTCATCTGTAATCTGACCAGTCATCTTACTTGACTGTGTAGTTGTGTTGAATCCCTTGTAAGGTTCTGTATTTCCCTGTTCATCCTTTTCTTTAAAGTCCTGAACGGCAACAATAGGATTATCTGTGCTCTGGTCTACAAAGTATTTTGTTGTTCCTTCGTAGTATACAGTTTCCTGTTTTTCGTTTCCGGCCTTGTCTTTTACCATGAAGATAACTTCAAGGTCTGCTTTGTCGGCCAGTTCAGTTGTATCAATCTTTACAGAGAAGTTCTGCTGTTTTGTTACGTCTTTTGGTTCACACCATGTTCCGTCAGCCTTCTTGTATTTGTATTTCATTGTGTCTGAATCGATGGCTGTGTCTTCATCGTTGAAAGAACCGCGGATTGTGATTTCACCGTTTACGTTGTACTGTTTTCCGTTAATTGCATCTGCAACAGTTGTATCTGCAACCGGAGTAAGGTTTGTAATGTTGATTTCCGGAAGTCCGATATCATACATTACTGTTTTGTTGATTGGGCTTGAATCAATTCCACTGTAAGAAGCAACAATACTGAAGTCGTACTGTGCGCTTACTGAAAGTTTGTCGGCTGGAATGAAATCTGCCGGTTTAAGTTCGTATGTAAAGTTATATGCAAGACCTTCCTGAATAAGGTTTGCTTCTGGAATTTCAAAGTCAGCAGAATATCCTGTTTCGTACTGTTTTACATTCAGCTTGAGAGTTGGTTTTCCTTCTTCGTGGAAAGTAGAACCTTTGAATGTAAGTTTTGTTTCTGCATCATTGTTGATGTAAAGAGTATTTGCTGAAGGTTCATTAATTGTAAGTGTAGCTGCAACACCGCTTGATGCCATGAAGAAACCGAAGTTTCCATCAACATTGAAAATATCGTTCTTGTTCTGGTCGTAAGCTGTTACATCAAACAGGTATGTTTCACCAACGATAAGTCCTGAATTTTCATCAGAAATAACGTTGATTGTAATTGTACGGTCGTAGCTACCTACTTCTTTGATTGCGGCTGCACGTTCTGCCACTGCTGTAGAATCTGTAAGGAGAACGTTTCCATCTTTGTCTTTGTATGCAGGGAAGATTGTGTATGTTACTGGTTTTCCGTCTGCATCAAGTTCAGCTGGTTCCCAACCGTCTTCACCTTTCTGCTGAACTCTGAAAGCCTTGATTCCGATTGTGTCGTTCATAATTGGAGTCTTATCAAGACCTGAAGAAACTTTTACAGTTACCTGTGAACCGTTGGAAATCTTGAATTCACTTCCTCTCTTAAGGGCTGTGAAACTTGTTACAGGTTTGTAACCGATTACTTCGTATGTAGGGTTGTTAAGAGGGTTCAGTGTGAAAGCACTTGTATTTGAACGGATTGAACCTTCAGCTCCAACTTCTTTTGCAAGAAGTGCTACTGCGGCTTCCTGTTCTGCTTTTGGAACGTCTTCGTAAGAAAGGGCTCTGCTCTGCATGTGGTAAAGCTGAGTCATCCTATATTTACTCAGAAGATCTGTGTAAATATCGTTATACATATAGTAGAAATTTGAACTGTTTCCGTTATCACCCTCTTCTGCAGGGAATTTGCGGGCGGCATCGAAAATTGTGATGTCACAGCAGAAGTTCAGGTTTCCGGCTTCTTTATCATCACCATAAATAGCTTTATAGTTTTCGTCTCCATAAACAGCGGCTGTAAGGTCGATTGTTGGAGGAACGTTCTTAAGTTCAATTGGTTTTGCTGTAAGTTTTGCGCCTCTTTCCTTTGTTACAGGATTGTAAGCGTAAACGTCAATTAACATTAAATCGATATTGTTGTCGTCGGCTACCTGTCCGGTAATGTCAAATTTCTGTCCGTAAGTGTCTGAGGCAGACGGACGTGTAAGTACCAGGAGAGGAGCTGTGTTATCGATAACAATTGAGCGGATCATTTCGCCCGATTTGCGCGAAGCGGCATCCCATGCAGTGAATGAGAATGTGTAATTTCCGTCTGGGAGGAACCATGTTCCGTCTTCCTGCTTGTAGTTTGCCTGGAATTCCCATTCCTGTTCCAGCTTTTTACCAAGCGGAGCTGATGGAATAATGTCGGCAGGGTTGTAGATTGTACCGTTGTCAGTGTTTTTGATGACAACGGCAATGTGGTCTACAAGCACGTCATCCTTACAAACACCGGAGATCTTGAAATCTTCGCGGATGATGCTGCTCTGGTCAGGGCTTGAAATAGAAATAGTCGGCGATTCCGTATCAACTGCAGAACCAAGACCAATTTCACAAGATGGAACTGCAAGAACCAGCATTGCGATCAGTGCAATTGAAATCCATCTAACACTTTTGAAAAATCCAGTAGTTTTCTCAGACATAAAAAACTCCTTAATTTGCCCTGTTTCCAAGGCGACTTTAATATCGATTTTTCTCCGTTTATTTTAAAAACAGAGAGAGCCATATTCTTCTATCGGCAGAGGTTTAAAAAAACATTAATTTTTTACTTTAAGTATAAGAAATTTTCTCCATATAGTAAAATTTTTCTATATAATACAACGTTTTCGTGTTGTAAAATTTTGCTGATTTGGTATAAAATTAAGTCTAATATCTCTAATCATTAAAAATTCAGACTTTTTTAAAAAAATGGAGTTTTATATGAAGAAACTGATTTCTATCATTGCAGGACTTGCTCTTTTATGTCTTTCTGCCTGTTCATTCGGAGCCGGAAACGCTGCTGTTCAGGAAGGAGCCTGTTCTATTGGCCTGCCAACCCGTAATGCCGACGGAGAATCTATCGGAGAATTCCGTTTTACTGTAGAACTTTTCCCGGAATTCGATGACGTACGCTTTACTGAAGACTACAGAGCCAAAAACCTGAAAAAAGCAGAAACAAACAGCACTTCTGAAAAAACAATTCAGTTCCGCGAACTCCCTTGCGGGAAATATACGGCTACAGTTACTGCCGACGGAATAACCAATGAAAAGCTCCGTTACAAAGGCACTTCAGAGGTTTTTGAAATTGAAGCCGAAAAAACTGCAAAAGTGGCCGTAAAACTTGAAAAAGTTCCTGTTGAAGACGAAAAAAAGGATGAAGAAGGCGATAATGGCGACGTTATCGTTACTGAACCTGAAGAAGGCGGCCAGAAAGGCGATGAAGTGATTACTGAGCCTGAAGAAGAGAAAAAAGACGATGATAAAGGTGATCAGACTGGTGATGACGTGATTACTGATCCTAAAGATGACTCTGTTATTTTTATTGGTAGAACAAAAACAGACAGTGAAATTCCTGATGAAACCAACAAATTCAACAATTTTTCAACTGAATCTGTTTCCTTTATTGTTCAGGGTGATGCATATGTGGCAAATGCAACCATAAGTGGCGAAGGAGATTGTACTTTAACTTCAGTTAATGGTTCTCTCCTTAAAAACGGTTCCGTTCCTTCAAGCCCGGCATTTACCAATCTGGCAAGAGGTGAAGTTACCTTTGCAGGAAATTCAGAAAATACTCTGAAACTTGGTGGTCTTTCTGACGTAGTTTACCAGGCTCCTTTCCTTAAACATCAGGGAGACGGAGAACTTTATGTTTTGAATGCCAACTTTAACAACTACAACACTTGTTGCCATACTGCAGCAGATTGTGGCGTTATTTCGGTACAGGGTGGAAGTGTTAGCATTCATAATGTTACCTTCAACAACTGTAAAAATATGTACAAAACTGGAAGTCAGAATGAAGAAGCCATGGGTTATCAGATTGCTATTTCACAAGGTGGCCTTCTTGCTCTTGGAAAGCTTTCTTCAGACAACCCGGACGGCATTAGAATTTTCATGGACAATTCAAATGTAACTGAAGACGGTGGGCCATTTATCTGTCTTTTCGATCTCTTTGCCCAAACAGACTGTCCTGTTACTGTAGTTTTATCTTCCGAAATAAATTCCACTCCTTTCATCTGTCAGACAAAAGAATCCCTTAAATTACTGAAAGGAAAGGTCACTCTTATTACTTCTGACGGTCTGGAATATACAGGAGATTTCAATAATCTATTCTCTTTAATGTCCATTAATTAGAATAAAACAATTCCTTCTATATAAAACAAAAGTGCCTGCGGTCATTAAGCTTGTCAAAATGACCGCAGCCACCCCTTTTTTTACCCTTTAACCACTTTGTTACTAGCGATAGAATCAAAATTTCTTGAATAATGGAGATTCTGGGAATATAATGAACTATTCAACGCACAAATAGGAGACTATAATGAAAAAATCATTATTGCTGGCAGTTGCAGTTCTGGCTCTGGTAAGCCCTGCTTTCGCTGCAAAAAAAGCCAAAAATTCAAAGAAAGCCAAGACAGTAAAAATTGGTGTAATCCAGCTGGTTGAACACCCTGCTCTGGACGCAAACTACAAAGGATTCGTAGACGGACTCGCTGCTGCAGGTTACGTAGACGGTCAGAACATCAAAATTGACTATCAGAATGCTCAGGGTGAACAGGCAAACTGTGTTACAATCGCCCAGAAATTCGTAAACGACCGCGATGACATGATCTTCGCTATCGCTACTCCAGCAGCTCAGGCTGTTGCAAACCTTACACAGGACATTCCAGTCCTCATTTCTTCAGTTACAGACCCAGAATCAGCAAAACTGGTTGCTTCAAACACAGCACCTGGCGGAAACGTAACTGGTACATCTGACCTTACACCATGTGCAGCTCAGATGCAGCTCCTTAAAAAGACTCTTCCTGAAGCAAAAACTGTTGGTATGCTTTACTGCTCTAATGAACAGAACTCATTCTTCCAGATTGCTCTTGCAAAAGCAGAATGTGACAAACTCGGTCTCAAATATGTAGACTACACAGTTTCTTCTTCTAACGAAATCCAGCAGGTTGTTCAGTCTGCAATCGGAAAAGTAGACGCTCTCTACTCTCCAACAGACAACATGATTGCTGCAGGTATGGCTACAGTTGCTCAGGTTGCAACTCCTGCTAAACTCCCAGTATTCTGTGGAGAAGAAGGAATGGTAAACCAGGGTGGTCTGGCAACATACGGTCTGAACTACTACGAACTTGGAAAACAGACAGCTGCTATGGCTGTTCGCATCCTTAAGGGCGAAGCAAAACCAGCTACAATGCCAATTGAATACCTTGAATCTTGTGACCTTTGTGTAAACGACGAAGTTGAAAAAGCTATTGGCGTAAAGGTTCCAAGAAACTAAAAAATCTACTATTATATACAGGCGCCTCAAAAAGGGGCGCCTATTTTTATTTTTAGGATTAAAAAATGGGTATTTTGCTGGCAATTCAGGGTGCCGTTTCCCAGGGTGTACTTTGGGGAATCATGACACTCGGTGTTTATCTTACATTCAGAATTCTTGATATTGCAGACCTTACCGTAGACGGAAGCTTTGCTACAGGCGGTGCAATCTGTGCCGTTCTGCTTACTCGGGGTATGAATCCATACCTGACACTGGTTTTTGCCTTCCTGGCTGGTATTCTTACAGGTCTCTGCACCGGATTTATGACTACAAAACTTAAAATCCACGTACTTCTGGCTTCAATTCTTACACAGATTGCCCTTTATTCGGTAAATATCCGAATTATGGGAAACAAGGCCAACATTCCGCTTCTGGGAACAAAAACAGCAATGAAAATGTTCTCCGGGCTGTTCAAAAACACAAAAATGACGGTTACAACCTCTTCCCTGATCATCGGGGCAGTTTTTGTAGCAATCCTTGTAGCAGTTTTGTACTGGTTCCTTGGAACAGAAATCGGGGCTTCTCTCCGCGCTACAGGTAACAACGAAAAAATGGTTCGCGCCCTTGGTGTGAATACAGATACAATGAAAATCATGGGTCTGGGACTCAGTAACGGTCTTGTTGCTCTTTCGGGCGCCATGGTTGCACAGAGCCAGGGTTATGCCGACGTTCAGATGGGCGTTGGTACAATCGTTATCGGACTTGCTTCCATCATCATCGGTGAAGTAATCTTTGGAAAACGCTTCGGGCTCTGGTGGACTTTGATAAGCGTTGTACTTGGTTCAATCATGTACCGCATCGTAATTGCAGTTGTTCTTCAGCTCGGTCTTAAATCTACCGACCTTAAGCTGCTTACAGCACTTATCGTTGCCGTGGCACTTTCGGTTCCAACCTTCAAATCAAAGCTTTTCAAAAAGAAGATTGGTGTTCCGGTAAATGACGATGAAGATACACGCCACTCAAACGTGATCAACAAACACAAAGACGAAGAAGCCGGAAAACTCGGCGAAAACAAATAAGGGGGAACGGAAATGCTTAAACTGACAAACATCACAAAAACATTCAATCCGGGAACCATTACAGAAAAACGCGCTATCCGCGGAATTGACCTGGAAATTGATGACGGTGACTTCATCACAGTTATTGGTGGTAACGGTGCCGGAAAATCAACACTCCTGAACCTGATTTCAGGCGTTCACATGGCCGACACAGGTTCCATCACTCTGGACGGCGAAGACATTACTAACCTTCCGGAATACAAACGCGCAAAGTATCTTGGCCGCGTTTTCCAGGACCCTATGATGGGAACCGCAGCTAACATGGAAATTGAAGAAAACCTGGCCATGGCTTACCGCCGCGGTAAAAAACGCGGACTTAGCTGGTACATCAAAAACGAAGAAAAAGAGCAGTACATTGAAAAGCTCAAGCTTCTGGACCTGGGACTTGAAACACGTACTCACTCAAAAGTTGGTCTTCTTTCGGGTGGTCAGCGCCAGGCAATCACACTGCTTATGGCAACACTGCAGAAGCCAAAGCTTCTCCTTCTTGATGAACACACTGCAGCCCTGGACCCGAAAACTGCAAAGAAAGTTCTGGAACTTACAGAAGAATTCGTAACACAGGATAACCTTACAACCTTCATGATTACCCACAACATGAACGACGCTATCCGCTACGGAAACCGCCTTATCATGATGAAAGACGGACAGGTTGTTTACGATGTTCGCGGCGAAGAAAAGAAAAACCTTACAGTTGCCGATCTGCTGGCAAAATTCAGCATCATCAACGGTAACGAAGGCGCCAACGACAGAATGCTGTTGAGCTAGTTTTCCGGTGGTTGAGCTTGTCGAAACCACCATATTCACATAACAAAAAGGCGGTTTGTACTGCAAATGTCAGTACAAACCGCCTTTTTGTTTACTTTCCGCTGTTACGTTCGTAGAAGACTCCGTCTTCGTAACCCTGGATGGTTTTATCGTTTTCTGCCATGTCCAGGCGCTTCATAGCCCACATGCAGTATTCCGGGTTTATTTCGGAACCCGTAAAGTGGCGCCCAAGTTTTTTTGCCACGACGGCGGTGGTTCCGCTTCCCATGAACGGATCCAGAACAAGGTCGCCCGGGCGGGAACTTGCAAGAATCAGCTTTGCAATAAGCTTTTCGGGTTTCTGCGTAGGATGGTCGGTATTTTCAGGCATGGACCAGAAAGGCACCGAAATATCATCCCAGAAGTTTGAAGGGAACGTAAGGCGGAATTTGCCTTCGTCTGTGTCTTCCCAGTCCTTTGGCTTTCCGTTTTCCTTGTATGGTGCTATTACACGGCGCTTCTGTTTTACCGCTTCTACATCAAAATAATAGTCGTCAGTTACCGTTGCAAACCAGATATCTTCTGTACAGTTCTTCCAGTTATGTGCGGCACCGCGGCCTTTTTCCCGCTGCCATGTAATACGATTCTGCGTTTTAAGGTACTTTTGGCACATTTTGTACAACGAATTCGAGCATTTCCAGTCTCCGCAGAGATAAACGCTTGCTGTGTCTTTTAGTAA
Organism: Treponema sp.; assembly: GCA_045617385.1. Classification (GTDB taxonomy): domain Bacteria; phylum Spirochaetota; class Spirochaetia; order Treponematales; family Treponemataceae; genus Treponema_D. The sequence goes on along the minus strand of JAZLIM010000106.1, from coordinate 23,618 downwards.
AGGAATAAGTTTTGGAAACCAGCTTTCAAGATATGCTTCGTAAGCTTCGTCATCAGTTCCTTTGAATTTCATTTTTCCGAAATCTTTTGAAAGGTTATACGGCGGGTCAAGAATAAGGAGATCAACAGATTTTTCTGGAAGGGCTGCTGCCAGTTTTTCAAGAGTATCATTAAAAATCCGGTCTACAAAATCACTTTCCGAAAGTTTTCTGACCTCTTCATTTTTTTTCACCGGACAAAGCCTGCTTTCATAAAAAGCTTTTTCATCCTCAGAAATTGTTACCGTTCTGTTTCTTGGCGCCCGTTCTTTTTCTGCCATTTTACTCTCTTACTCTCCCAATTGTTCATTGTCAATTATCAATTGTCAATTCCTACTATACACCATTTTTACTCTTTGCTGTATCATAATTCCTATGACACATAAAATGATGGAGCTGCAGAACCTTGCAGCAAAAAACGGACCGCTCTGCGTTGGACTGGATACTGATCCTTCTTACATTCCTGAATCAGTTTTGAAAAATTATTCTTCTGCCACAGAAGCTGTTCTTGCCTATAACAAAGAAATCATCCGCCGTGTAGCTGCCGACAAATCTGCATGCTGCTGTAAAGTTCAGATTGCTTACTATGAAGCTATGGGACTCGAAGGCATGAAAATCTATGCCGAAACAATTAAGGCTGTAAAAGACGCAGGACTTATCTGCATCTCTGACATCAAACGCGGAGACATTGCCGCCACAGCCGGAGCTTACGCACGTGCCCACTTCACAGGTGATTTCGAAACCGACATCATCACAATCAACCCTTACATGGGATTCGATACACTGAAACCTTTCACAGAATACTGTGCACCTGAAAAAGGCGGCAAAGGCGCATTCGTTCTCCTTTGTACTTCTAACCCGGGCATGGTAGACATTGAACACCAGGAACTGAAAGACGGTTCACTTCTTCTGAACCGTGTTGGAACTGAACTTGAAAGAATCGGTGAAGAATGGAAGGCCACTTACGCTGACCAGACTTGTGGTCCGATCGGTGCTGTAGTTGGAGCAACACAGGCTCAGGACGCACGTAAACTCCGCGACCTTTATCCTAACACTTTCTTCCTGATTCCAGGTTACGGCGCTCAGGGTGGTGCCGCAGAAATTGCTGCAACACTTTTAGACAGAGCCGGCGGTACAGTAAACTCAAGCCGCGGAATTCTCTGTGCTTACAAAAAGGATGCTGACTTTGCTTCAAAACTTGAAGCCGGTACACTTACAATGGACGACATTGCTACAGCCGCCCAGAAAAATGCCCTCTTCAGCAAAAACGAACTGACAAGTTTCGTTAAATAACCTGTACACCTTCCCGCTCCGCTGTTTTTTTCAACTTTTTATCCATGGTTAAAAGAACAGCGCCATAACGGCGGGCAAGTGTGAAGTAAAACATATCATAAGCGGAATGATTCAGTCGGATTGCTTCATGGAGTGATTCGACTGAGTTTTCTTCTGCACTCACATAATTATCCACCAGATTCATTAAATCAATCATTGTTATTTTTGCATTCTGCTCATCAATATAACCGGCACGAACATACTGCCACAAAACATTTGCAATTTCTGACTTATATAAATCCGGAACAATAACAGAAGACGCATTTTCCAGGATTTCCCTGTAGTCGTCAGCGCGTGAGCCGGAAAACGCGATTTCAAAAGCAACATTTGTATCAAGAACGTAATCCATAATCAGCGAAGCCTTCCTTCATGGTTTTCAAAATCCGGTGAAAAATTGCCGTCCCGGTCTTTTCTGATTATTTCGATCATTTCTTTGGAATCAAATTTCTTCTTCAACTGAACAGACTTAAGTGAATCCAGAGCTTTACGGCGTTTCAAAATATTCTGAAAATCTGAATCCGAAAATTCATTCTGAAGAATATGAACTGTCTGCTGTGCAATACTTCTGTTTTCTTTTTCTGCCAGAAGACTAAGAAGAGCATAAATATCGTCGGGAAAGTTTCTCACCTGCAAAAGTGCCATAAGCGCCTCCTGTATGCGAATTTACTGCACTTTGCATACACCGTCAAGGAAAATCTGTTTTCTATTCAGTTTTCCAGCAGGCCGAAAGGTGTTCACTGTTCTGTGAGTCTTTTTTCAAAACCGGGTTTTCTTTGCGGCATCTTTCTTCGGCATAAGGGCAGCGCGAAGCAAAAGGACATCCGGTTATTTTTTTTGAAGGATCCGGAAGGTCTCCGTGGAGAACAATTCTGTTTTCTTCTTTCTGATTAATATTGTAAGCAGCACTGAACAGAGCTTTTGTGTACGGATGCAGAGGTTTTTCAAGAATCTCTTTTACCGGTCCCTGTTCCACAATATGACCAAGATACATTACAAAAATTTCGTCAGCCACATAAGAAACGGCATTCAGGTTGTGTGAAATAAAGAGGTATGTAAGCTTCAGGCTTTTCTGCATCTGCTTAAGGAGATTCAGAATCTGAGCCTGAATAAGAACGTCCAGAGATGACACTGCTTCGTCCAGCACCAGGAACTGCGGTTTAAGAATCAGGCTTGCGGCAAGGCTCACTCTCTGACGCTGGCCGCCGGAAAGTTCCGCCGGATATTTTTCAAGAACGCTCAGGTCCAGGCCGCAGAGCGTACGGATTTCGTTCACCATTCCAAGCCGCTCTGCCTTTGTCTTTCCTATTCCGTGAATGATCAGAGGTTCTTCAATAATGTCACCGATTTTCATTTTCGGATTCAGCGACTCATACGGATTCTGGAAAATGATCTGTGCCTTTTTACGGAATTCATTTTCCCGGCTTCTGTTCCGTGTAAAAATGTTTTCACCTTCAAAAAGAATTTCCCCTTCGGTAGGATCCAGAAGCTTAACCAGCATCTGGCCGAGAGTAGATTTTCCGCAGCCGCTTTCGCCTACGAGTCCGTAGGAAACACCACGTTTAAGTTTGAGGTTTATTCCGTTTACTGCGTAAACATTTTTCCCGTCTGTGCGTCTATATACCTTTGTAAGCTTTTCTGTTTCCAGGAGAATGTCAGACATTTCCACCTCCTTCTGCTTCAGAACCGGCCAAAACACATCTTACCAGGTGTGTTTGTGTTACATTTTGCAGAACTGGAGCCTTTTCAAGGCATTTTGTGTTACATTCTGCACATCTTTCGTAAAACCTGCATTTAAGCGTTCCGCGTTCTGAAAGCGGCGGAACAATGCCGTGAAGTACCGGAAGAGCCTTTTCGCGCTTGTGAACATTTGGAATGGTTCCTATCAAAGCCTTTGTGTACGGGTGAACCGGCTTCTGAAGAACGTCGGAAAGAGTCCCTTCTTCGATGATCTGTCCTGCGTACATTACGTAAACCCGCGAGCACATTTTTGAAACAACGCCAAGATCATGTGTGATAAGGAGAACCGAAGTACCGGTCTTTTCTTTCAGGGAAATCAAGATTTCGATAATCTCTGCCTGAACTGTTGCGTCCAGAGCGGTGGTTGGTTCGTCTGCAATCAGAAGGCGCGGGCTGTTCATAAGGCTCTGGGCTATGAGCACGCGCTGCATCATTCCGCCCGAAAGATCTTTCGGGAAAACTTTCATGATGTTCTCTGCGTCTGCAATTCCAACCAGCTCCAGATTTTTTACTGCCCGCTTTTCGGCCTCTTCTTTTTTCATTCCATGAGCAGTTCCCGCTTCTATAATCTGCTTTCCGATTTTCATGAGCGGATTCAAAGCAGAAAGCGGATCCTGGAAGATCATGGAAATTTCATTTCCCAGAAGTTTACGGTAATCCTTCTTTGTGTAAGTTCTTAAATCAGAAGTTACGTTATTTGAATCAGTAAAGAGTATCTGCCCTTCTTTAATGCGGGCCGACTCCGGAAGCAGATTCGTAATGCTCAGGGAAGTCATTGTCTTTCCGCATCCTGATTCTCCTACAAGGGCAACAATTTCTCCTTTGCCCACTGTAAGACTGATACCTTCAAGAACCGGAAGGTCTCTTTCTTTCCCCGAGAATACCGTTGTCAGATTTTTTACTTCAAGAACTTTTTCCATAATCAATGCCTGTTCACTTCTGAAATGCCGTCACCTATAAAGTTGAAGCCCAGAACCAGAAGCACAAGTGCCACTGCTGGAACCAGAACAGAAAATGGTGACTGGAAGATAAAACGCTGACCGTCGGAAAGCATCTGACCGAAACTCGGGTTTGGCGGTTGAATTCCAAGTCCCAGGTAACTCAGACCAGATTCACTTAGAATTGCCAGTGACAGATTCAGATTTGCTGTAACCAGAACGTCACTCATTATATTCGGTAGAATGTGGCGGAAGATGATTCTCATGCTTCCCGCACCCTTTGCTATGCTTGATTTTACAAAAAGAGAATTCTTGTATTTGATGAATCCTCCGCGTACGATTCTTGTCATTCGCGGAATACTCATGATTGTAAGAGCCAGAATTGTTATCTGGATTTTTGCTCCCAGTACACTTATGAGCATAAGAGCCAGAAGAATTCCCGGGAATGCCATCTGTGCTTCTATGAGTTTTGAAATAACTGCATCCACCCATTTTCCGAAAAATCCTGCCAGGGCACCGAGCACTATTCCGATAAGCGAACCAATGAACATTACGCAAAGTCCCACAAGAAGTGAATTCCGTGTGCCAACAATCAGACGCGAAAAAACATCACGGCCAAGATGGTCGGTGCCCAGAAGATGCTTTGCAGAAATCTTCTGGAATTTGTTCATGGCTTCTGTGGCTGCCGGATCGTAAGGCAGGAAGATGAGCCCGAGAAGCATTACAGTAAGAATTGCAGAAACGATTATGAAACCTGCAAGGAACGTACGGTTCTGGAAATATTTTTTCATTACTCGCCGCTCCTGATTCTTGGATCAATGATTCTGTAAAGAACATCCACAAGAAAATTTACTGCAACTGTTATGACTGCCAGATAAAGGACAAGTCCCTGAATGAGTGGAAAATCTCTTGAGGTGATTGAAGTGGCTATAAGCCGCCCGATTCCCGGAAGAGAAAATACATTTTCGATTATGATGCTTCCGCCCAGAATGTCTGTAACGATCAGTCCCAAAGTGGTAACAACACAGATCAGTGAGTTCCGCAGAATATGGCCGAACACGATGCGGAAAGTTGAAAGGCCTTTGCTTTTTGCTGTGCGTACATAGTCCAGGCTTGTCTGCATGGTAAAATCGGTTTTCAGGTAGCGGGCCAGAATTGCACTGGAGCCAAAAGAAAGCGAAAGAGCCGGAAGAAAAAGAGTGCGGATACATTCACCCGGGTTCTGGAAGAACGGAACGTAACCCATAGACGGGAAAATGTTCAGAATTACGGTGAATACAACTATGAGTAAAATTGCTGTACAGAAAGCCGGTGTGGAAAGCCACACCTGATTCAAAGCTTCAAGGATTTTTACCGTCTTTCTGCGCTGGAACTGGCCCAGAATTATTCCGAAGGGAAGCCCCAGAAGAACTGTAAGAACCAGTGAAAAAATACCGAGCGAAAATGTTACGCCAAAGGCTTTTGAAATAACAAGGGAAACTTTCTGTCCGTAGCGGTAGGAATATCCCAGGTCTCCGCGGCACACTCCTTTAAGCCAGGTCAGGTATCTGGCGTACAAAGGCTGGTCCAGGTGAAATTCCTGTTCCAGTGCCTGAATCTGGGCTGTGTCGGCTTCCGGCCCCAAAATTGCAAGAGCCGGATTTCCCGGAAGAATATTGAAAGTGAAAAAGGTTATAAGGGTCACCAGGAAAATTGTAATCAAGAGACCCGCAGCTTTTCTGGAATAATAATTTACCTTTTCCACCGTTTTCCTGATTCTATTCGAAGTAGTAGCTTGAAAGGTCATAGAATACGATTGGATAGCATTTATAACCTTTCACGTTTTTCTGTGTAAGAACTGAATTGTTCGGATCACAGAGGAATACACAAGGACAGTCTTCTGCCAGAATTCTCTGACATTCCTTGTATTTTTCAGCCTGTTTTTCCTGAGTAAGTGCGTTGAAGGCTTCATCGAAAGCCTTGTCAAAATCAGGATTTTCATATTTTACGAAGTTACGTTTGTATGTTGAATAATAACGTCTCAGAATTGCACTTGGTTCAAGCTTTCCGCCGAAGGCAATTACAGTGGTTTCAAAGTCTTTGTTTGTATAAACACGGCTGAGCCATGTGGTCCATTCAATTCCTTCAATCTTTGCAGTAATTCCTACCTGTGCCAGATTGTTCACAATAACCTGGGCTGTATCCATGTGGATTGTGTAGTTTGAAGGAACTGTGATTGTCATTTCAAAACCGTTTTCGTATCCGGCTTCCTTAAGAAGGGCCTTTGCTTTTTTTACATCGTAAGGACTAACCTTTGTAAGCTTTTCGTTGTAGTAGTTCTTCATGATTGGAGAGAAGTTCGAATAAAGTTCTGTGGCACTTCCGTCCATTACACCTTCGATAATTTCCTTTTTGTTTACAGCCATAGAAATTGCCTTACGAACGCGGATATCGTTAAAAGGCTTAACGCTGTTGTTCATACCGAAAATCTGAACCATGTTCTGCGGTGTGTTGATGAATGTGAACTTGTCGGCCATGGTCTTTGCAGTACCAGGTGTAAGCAGCTGTGCTACATCAATCTGGCCAGAACTGAGGGCACTGAGTGTGGCACTTTCGTTTGTGATTACGTAAAGCTCTACATTCTTGATTTTTCCCATGCGGGCTTTGTTCCAGTAATTTTCGTTCTTTTCAAGAACAACTTTCTGGTGGATTTCATAACCTGCAAGTTTGTAAGGCCCTGTTCCGTTGATAGGATCTTCAGCTGTGGCACCTTCCTTTACGATAGGACAGGTTGCACAGAGATTTACGAATTCACTTGAAGGAGCTTTAAGTTCAACAATGAATTTTCCGGCAGCAGGAGCTGACACCGCTTTTATGAGTGCCATGCTGTCGTTCGAAATTGTGTAGCCTTCAAGACCTGCATAATTTCTGTATGAATAAAGAACGTCTTTTTCTGTAAGAAGGGAACCGTCGTGGAAGGTGATTCCGCTTTCAAGTTCGAATGTGTAAAGAAGACCGTCGTCAGAAACTTTCCAGCTTTTGGCAACTGAAGGAATGATCTTTCCGCTTTCATCAAAGAAAGTAAGTGAATCATAAATATTGTAGATGATTGCTTTTGTATCTGCGCTTGCAGCCTTCCATGGGAAAAAACTGTCCGGTTCAGACTGAATGCTGATTTTGATTGTGTCTTTGTTTTCCGCTTTTTTACCACAAGAGGAAAAAAGAGTTCCGGCCAGAGCCAGAACAAATACTGCTGTAATAACCTTTGTCAGTTTCATTAGGATTTCCTTCTTTAAAATCAAACGGTCCCTGAGCCTGTCGAAGGGCCTGTTTGATATATTATGCTCATCCCGAAAACCGGGACGAGGTCATAATATCATTAAAACAGACAGTTATTCAAATTTTGTCATGCATTGTAAGCCATACGGAAAATTTCCAGCATGTCTTCGTAGGCAAGCGGTTTGTAACCTATGAGTGTACGTGTTTTTCCGCGGCTGCAGGCAAGAGCCAGAGGTTCAAGGTCTGCTTCCTTTACGTTCAGTTCCTTAAGGTTGGTCGGCATTCCCAGCGATTTGTAGTATTTTTCCTGCAGATCAATGGCTTTGAGAACTGTTACTTCCGGGTGTTCAAAATCAACATCCAGATTCCATACGTTTGCCGCAAACTTCAGGAAACGGTCCATGGTGTCTTTATAAACGTAGCGTGCCCAGCTGCACCACAGTGCTGCAAGACCGGCTCCGTGAGCAACTTCCGGGTACATTCCCGAAACTTCATGTTCAAACTGATGAACGGTAAGCTGGAACGGGCGTCCGCACTGTGTAAGCCCGTTATGAGCCAGTGACGAAGCCCACATCATGTTTGCACGGGCAACATAATCTTCAGGGTTTGCGAGGCAGTCTGAGCCGGCTTTCATTACACTTTTGATTACAGCTTCTGCAACTGCATCAGTAAGGTAAGTGTCGCTTCCAGGGCAGAAATAACGTTCGATAGTATGCATTGCAATATCTACTGCACCGCAGGCTGTCTGATATGCGTTTACTGTGTAAGTAAGTTCCGGATTTTCAATAGCAAAGTTCATGCGGTTGAACTGGCTTCCGTACCCGAACTTCTGGTTTGTATCTGCATTTGAAATAACGCATGAGTTCGACATTTCGCTTCCTGCGGCACTCAGAGTAAGGATGCATCCCTTTTTAAGAGTAGCCTTTGGCTGTGCCTTTCCGCAGCTGAAATCCCACACGTCTACATCAGGATTTGCAACACCGTTGGCAATGTCTTTGGCGCTGTCCAGAACAGAACCGCCTCCAACTGCAAGAACAAAATCAACTCCTTCTTTTTTGCAGAGTTCAATTCCTTCGCGAACTTTTGAAAGCAGAGGATTTGCCACTACTCCGCCAAGTTCTACGTATGAAATATTTTCCGCTTCAAGTGATTTTTTTACGCGGTCCAGAAGACCTGTCTTTTTTACAGAACCGCTTCCGTAATGAACCAGGACTTTTTTTACATTGTATTCAGAAATGATTTTTCCAACTTTTTCTTCTTCGCCTTTTCCGAAGTAAACTCTTGTAGGAATGTCATACACAAAATTATCCATGATTATTGTTTCTCCTTTCTTTGATTATACCATCTATTTTCACTAAAATGATGTTATAAATCATACAAGGAGATTTTATGTCCAAAGAAATTTTTGACTGCAACGGCATTCCGTATCCTGAGTTCACCCGTGGTACAGTAACTTATTGCGGCACTCTTGAAGGGGCTGTTCCTGCCGGCAGTGTTTATTGCCTGAAGATTTCCGTAAAAGGAGAACGCAAACCTGTTCCAGGTCAGTTCTATATGCTTCATCCAGTAAAGAGCGACTGCCTTCTGGCCCGTCCTATCAGTGTTTTCCATTCTGAACAGAAAGGCGACTCTGTAGAAGTTACTTTCCTGATTCTTGTAAAGGGAACCGGTACAATCGAACTGTGCAGCCTTAAAAAAGGTGACGAAATCAAGGTTCTTGGACCACTTGGAAACATTTTCCCAGCCCCTGTTTGTACAGACAATGCACATACAAAAGTCATGATTGTTGGCGGCGGAATCGGGGTTGCTCCTGTTGCAGGCTTTGCAGAAAGCCTTCCTGAAAAATCATACGACTTTGTTGCCGCCTTTAAGAGCGGCTCTTACGGGCTTGAAAATCTGAAAGCCGAAAAACTCCTTGTTACAACCGATGACGGTTCTGTTGGAATCAAAGGAATGGTTTCTGCAGCTCTTACAGAAGAAATGCTCCGCGAAGGAAACTACAGTGCCGTTTACGCCTGTGGTCCGGCTCCAATGCTGAATTACGTAAAGCAGGTTTCCGAAAAACTCGGCATCCAGTGCTGGCTCAGTATGGAAGCACGCATGGCATGCGGTATGGGCGTTTGTCTTGGCTGTACAATCGAAACATCCGAAGGACTCAAGCGCTGCTGTAAAGACGGTCCTGTTTTTGATTCAAAAATTCTTTCGTTCCCTCAGTTCAAGGATTCCTTCGTTTCAAAACCAAACCGCTGGGGTTCTATGGCAGCAAAGCCAGGTGAACCACAGAAAGAATTCACTCCGGACCTTTCTTTCGATTTCAAGGGCGTTCGTTTTGAAAACCCTCTTATTGGAAGTTCGGGAACTTTCGGGTTCGGTGTTGAATACGAATCTGTTTTTGACGTAAACCGCCTGGGCGGCATTTCTTCAAAGGGGCTTACTCTTGAACCTCGCCAGGGAAATACCGGCGTCCGCATCTGGGAAGTTCCAAGCGGCGTTATGAATTCCATCGGTCTTAACAACCCTGGAATTCCTCACTTCATAGAAAAAGAACTTCCGGAAATGCTTAAGCTTAAACCGGTTGCAATTGCAAACCTTTCAGGCTCAACAACCGAAAGTTACGTGGAAGGCGCAAAACTTCTGGATAAAACTGATGTTCCTGTCATTGAACTGAATATTTCCTGTCCAAACGTTGCCGCCGGCGGAGCTTCATTCGGAATGACCTGTGAATCTGCAGGAGCCATTACAAAGGCTATCCGCGAAGTTACAAGCAAACCTCTTATGGTTAAGCTCACTCCTCAGGCTCCGGCACTGAACGAAGTAGCTCTTGCCTGTATAGAAGCCGGCGCAGACGGAATCAGCCTGAGTAACTCTTTCCAGGGCGTAGCAATCGATATTGAAAAAGGAGTTCCGGTATTCGACAAAATCAAGGCAGGATTTGGTGGCCCGGCTGTAAGACCGATTGCCGTTCGCCTTGTTTATGAATTGTGCTCTGAAATCAAAAAACTGCCGATAAATAAACAGGTACCTGTTATTGCAATCGGTGGAATTGGAAAATGGCAGGATGTTGTTGAATTCATCATGGCCGGAGCTTCACTCTGCCAGGTTGGAACAGCTACATTCGCAAATCCACTTGCCATGATTGAATGTATCGACGGGCTTTCAGCCTTCATGAAACGCAAAGGCTATAGAAACCTGGAAGAAATGCGCGGACTCATTCTTTAGTCCTTAAAATTTGTGGAATTCTTCCATATATAGTAGAATATTCAATATAACGAAATTTTAATAAACACTAAAAGTGAGGTTTATATGAAGAAATTGTTACTTGTACTTCTGGGCTCAGCAGTACTGTTTTCTTTCGTTTCCTGTGGTTCAAAACCAGTAGACGAAGAAGCTCCAAAACCTGCCGCTCCTGAAGAAACAGTTGTAGAAGAAACAATCGAAGAACCGGTTGTTGCTGATACATCTGCCGAAGATGCAGCAAAGAAAGCTGATGAAGAAGCCCGCAAGAATGCAAAGAAGGCTTACGAAAAAGCTCTGGCCGCAAAACTTGAAATCGAAGAAAGTGAACTTATTGAATACGACCAGAAACATTACGATGAAGGAAACAGACTTCTTGCTGAACTTGAAGCTATGTTCAAAGACGATTCTGTTACTGGCGCACAGCTTGAAGCAAAAGCTAACGAAGTAAACGCCCAGTACAATTCAGTTCTGTTTATTGGTTACAAACAGCTTGCCAAATACTGGCGTGACGAAGCTTACGAATCAAAAAGAAAAGCTGATTCTGTAAAAGCCGGTGTTGCAGAAAAAGACCGCTACAAGAAAGCTGTAAAAGAATTCAAAGAAGGTGACACTCTGTATGCAATGCAGGCCGCCGAAAAAGCCATCAACCACTACATTGATGCCGACGATGAATTCTCAGCTCTTTACTCAGAAATCTCCGACAAACGTGCTGCCGCTCAGGCCGCAATCGAAGCAGCAAAACGCAAGGTTCAGGAAGCTGAAGAAGCTGCTGCAAAAGCAGACTTTGATGCTCCAATCACTGAAGAAGATGTAGAAGGAATCGAAGACGAAGACGCAGTTCTTCTTGAAGAAGACAACTACGAAAATCCTGACGAAGCTGTAGAAGAAGTTCCTGAAACAATCGTTGAAGCAGTAGTTGAAACAGCAGTAAATGCTGCTGAAGAAATCAAAAATCTGGTTGGGGGAGATAAGTAATGAAAAAGTTAATTAGTGTACTTTCTGTACTTTTGATCACAGCTTCGGTTTTTGCAGCCAGCTACAAAAACAATACTTACCAGAAGCTTGCCAACGAATACACAAAGAAAGCTGAAGCCGCTCTGGACGCAGGCCAGTACGACGATGCAGTTGAATATGCTAAAAAAGCAGAAGAAAATGCTGCTCTTTCAAAAGCATTCATTGAAATGATGATGGCCCGTGGTGAAGCTGAAGAAGCTATCACAATGGCAAAAAATCAGCTGGCCTATGCAGAAAAAATCGATGCTGAACATAACTTCCCTATGGCTTATACAGCTGCCAAAGACAACCTGGGAAATGCTGAATCAGCTTTCGAATCAGAAGACTATCCAAAGGCTACAGAATATGCAAAAGCATGTATGGTAGCTCTGGACGGTGTAAGAGCAATCACACCACTTCCTGAATTCTACATTGTACGCCCATGGGCAGAAACAAAAGACTGTTACTGGAATATTTCAGGACGTCCTTACGTTTACAACAACCCTCTTCTTTGGGAAAACCTTTATCAGGCAAACAAAAAGAACATGCCTAAACCTGAAGATCCAAACCTTATTCACCCTGGTATGAAGATGAAGATTCCTAGCATCACTGGTGAATACCGCAGCGGTCTTTACGATCCAAAGAAAGAGTACGAACCTTACGGCAACTAAAGTTGCTTTCGGGTTCGTTTACCTATTCCTTATATAAAGGAGGCACTGAATGGCTGATGATTTTTCTTACGAAATCGTAAAAAATCTTGGAGTCGTTGCCGAAGGCAAAGGCGGCTGGAATCTGGAACTGAATCTTGTTTCGTGGGGCGGACGTCCTGCAAAATATGATCTCAGAAGCTGGGCTCCGGATCACCAGAAAATGGGAAAGGGCTCTACCCTTTCATCTGATGAATTGAAGGCACTTAAGAATCTGCTGAACAACATTGACATTGAATAGTGCTTCCGGAATACGGAAAAAAAAGCTGAAGGTTTTTCCTTCAGCTTTTTTTTATTTATCAAATGGTCCCTGAGCTTGTCGAAGGGCCCATTTGATTTAACTCATACTTTTAGTCTTTTTCTTCTTCCCAGACGGCACTGGTTCCGCCTTTCTTCATCACAATTTCGTAAATTGTTTTCTGAAGGATTACTTCTTCCAGGAGAGCTCCTCCTGAACGAATCTGCATGTCGGCAGAAGAGATCAGCGCAAGGACTGCAGTTGTCTGTCCCGGACCCCAGATTTTAGAAGCGTTTCTGTACTGCTTCTGCATCAACTTGCTGCCAAACCCGTTCTTCTTAAGTTCAAAGTCGTCCGGATAAGGATTTTCTGCCATCATTTTGTGCCAAGTGGCAAGCTTACGGTAACATGATGCAAGCCCGGCAAAAATCATTACAGCAGAGTTGTCTTTTGAAAGGCGCATCTTCTGGAGAATTGAAAGCCCTGTTTCCAGTCTTCCCTGCGGTGTGTCTGAAACATCCGTAAGTTTGTTAAAAAGCGTAAAAGCTGATTCTTCGCGGTTGTGCTCAAGAATTGCTTCAACGTCTTCCGTGTTAATTGAATGATCTTTTGGAAACAGAATAAAAAAGCGTGAACATTCGCTTTTAAGTGCTTCTGTATTGTTTTCAACCATTTCCAGAATCAGCTGGGCAGCATCTTCGTCTATGGAATAACCGTTCCTGCTGAAAAAATTCAGAACCCATGGAAGCTTACGGTCTTCGAACATTTCCCAGAACTGCTTCTTGTTTGGTCCTTTTGGTACAAGCTTGTCCAGTTTTGAATCTACGGAAATTTCATCGGAAACAAGAATAAGGGTAGAAGAATCTTCAGGGTTGGATTCAAGCCAGCTCTGAATCATCTGTATGTCTTCCTTTTTCTTGATTGTTTCTGCTCCACGGATTACAACGCAGGATGCATTGGAAAACAGAGATCCACTTTGAAGAGTGGTCATTGCCTGAGCAAGAGAAGTTTCTGAAAGATAGAACTGATATTCATCTACCTGGCCGTACTTTTTCCTGAGGGATGCTTTTACGGCATCTACGGCGTCGTTTCTTTCGCCGAATTCCGGCCCGGTATAAAGATAAACTGGAAGAGCCATATTAGTAAGTTCTTACGATATTTGAAAGAATTCCTACCACACGTACGTCTTTTGCGTAGATTGGTGAGAATGCCGGGTTTTCCGGCTGCAGTCTGATGCGGTCAGATTCCTTGTAGTATCTTTTAAGTGTGATTGCATCATCAATTACGGCAACTACGATCTGTCCGTCGGCAGCCATGGAAGACTGCTCTACAACTGCCAGGTCCCCTTCCAGGATTCCGGCATTGATCATTGAAGCACCGCGCACGCGAAGTGCAAAATAGCTTTTTCCTGGTCTTACAAATGGTTCTGTAAGATTTACGTATCCGTCCAGATTTTCTTCGCAGAGAAGCGGCTTTCCCGCTGCAACTGTTCCCAGAAGCGGAACTTTTCCAACGAAAAGCTTTGGTTCTTTTACTGTATCGTCCAGAACGCGGATTGAGCGTGAACGTTTCTGGCACTGTGAAAGATAACCTTTTTTCTGGAGAGCAATGATGTGGTCCTGCACAGCACGGAGTGAAATCTTAAAGTGTTCGCTGATTTCACGTACTGTTGGAGGATATCCGTTTTCTTCCTGGAAATCAGAAATAAATGTGAGAACTTCTTTCTGTCTTTCTGTAATTCCTTTCATATATGCTCTCCTATTTTTAAATAAAGCCCTGGTGGCTTTCTAGTATGCTAATGCCTTCGGGTAAGAAGATTTCGCTACCGCGGAATCTTCTATTTAGACGTAAAAAAATGCAACGTGAGTTGCTTACGCCTTGCAGGTAAGAAGATTCCGCTACCGCGAAATCTTCTATTTAGACGTAAAAAAAAGCAAGGTGACTTGCTTTTTTTTACTCTTCCTCGAACTTACTGTTAAACAGTTCCTCAATAGCCGAGGCGCAGACAGATTCGTCTGGGCCTTCTACTTCCATGGTGATTGTTGTGTTGTAGCCGGCGGCCATTGTGATAACACCCATGATTGATTTTGCATTTACAGAAGTGTCGTCTTTTGTAAGGGTTACTTCACTTTCAAACTTGTTGGCTGTCTGAGCAATAATTGCTGCCGGTCTGGCGTGAATTCCTGCACGATTCTGTACTGTAAGAATTTTTTCGATCATTTTACGTTTCCTTAGCAGTTTCCTGCTTGATTACAAATTAATAGTTATCATCATTTCCGCCGTAAGCCGATTTTGCTTCGCCGGTTTCAATCCATTTAAGAACGTTCTGGTTAAAGTCACGGGCAGAGTTGTAACCCATGTTCTTGAGACGTTCGTTCATTGCTGCTGCTTCAATAATAATCGGAAGGTTACGTCCAGGACGAACCGGAATGATCAGTTCCGGAACTTTTACTCCAAGAACTTCCTTGTAATTCTGTTCCGTTCCAAGACGGTCATAAGCCTTTGAAGCATCCCAGTCTTCCAGTTTTACAAACAGCTGAACTTCCTTCTGGTCACGGATGGCACCTACACCATACAGCTGGGAAACGTTGATGATTCCAAGCCCGCGGATTTCCATGTGGTGGCTGATGAGAGTATTGGCACCTCGTCCAAGAAGAATGTTTCCGTTTACACAGCGGATTTCTACAATGTCGTCGGCAACCAGACGGTGGCCGCGTTCAACCAGCTCAAGAGCGGTTTCACTCTTACCAACACCTGAATGACCGTTCAGGAAGATACCGATACCGTATACTTCAACAAGAACACCGTGAAGGGTCTTTTTGGGAGCGAAAGTGTTGGAGAAAACACGTGTTAAGCGGTTTGTGAATTCTGTAGAAGGAAGGTCGGTCTGGAGGATGGCACAGCAGTTGGCTTCTGCAATTTCACGGAAGTCGGCTGTAGGTTCCAGACCGTATGCAAAAATACAGCACGGAATCTGGTTGTCAAAGAAAGTCTTGATTGTTTCCAGATTGTGCTCGTTATGAAGTTTTTCAAGATAAGCTGTTTCACCGCGTCCGAAAAGCTGAACGCGGTTTGCTCCGAAACAGTCATAAAAGCCTGAAAGAGCAAGTCCCGGACGGTTGATTTCCGGAACGGTAATGGCACGAGGCAAACCTCTGCGGCCCGCGATACACTTAAGATTCAGTGTATCGTGTCCTGAAAGCTGGAGCTCAATTAAATCCAATACTGTGAATTTTTTTTCTGCCATACACAAATACTATACACAATAATCGTGTACTCGTGCAAGTTAAATCATTTGTATCCGCGAATGTTGTCTACGAATACGCTGCCTTCTGAATCTGTATCGGTTGGCATCATAACCATAAGGCGTCTTATCTGTTTAAGGCTTTCCTTATCAATGTTTCTTATATCAAATACGAGTGTATGTTCCCCTTTAGGAAACCAGTTCCATGTGTTTGACTGAAGCCAGCCCCAGTTCATGTCCTGAAGACAGAAACCGAAAACCAGTCCCATATCATTCGGATTATAAACATCCATTACAACATAACTGTATTTTGAAAGATCCAGTGTTTCATTTTCAGGGTAGTCTGTATACCACAATGACTGCGAAGGCGACTTCTGTTTTCCGTAAATCAGATGCATGGAATACTTGCCGTCTGTACGCCATTTACGCCACTGTTCAGCACCAACTGTAACATGAGAACCACCCCATCTGTCCCAGTCTTCACCGGCGTGAACCCATACGTATCCTTCTTCAAAATTTTCAATTGTTTCAGCTTTTCCGTCAGGAATCGGTCCGCCAAAAACTTCAGCAAAAAGGCCTGCTGAAAAAACACTCAATAAAGCAAACAGTGTAACAATCTTTTTCATATTCTTGCCCCTTTCTACTCAGTCTTGAATTTGTTCATTGCGTTATAAAGTCTTTCAATACTTTCGTTGTTTGCAGCAACGTTATTGAGAGTCTTTTCTGAAACACGGGAAATAGCTTCGTTCTTTTCTGTCATCAATGACATACTTTCGTTTACGATGTCTGTCATCTTTGAAAGTTTTTCCATTTCACTTGAAACAGCCTTACTTGATTCAAGCATTTCGTTTGAACCTTCGCGGACTTCAGAAGTGATAGAATTGATCTGTCTGATAGCTTCGAGAATCTGAACTCCACCTTCATTCTGCTGTCTCATGGCATCGTCGATTACGCGTTCCTGTTCACTTACAGTACGTGTCATATCAAGAATGCTTGAGAACTGCTGCTGCATTACCTTACTTGATTCTGTAACGCGGGTAATAGAATCCTGAACTTCTTTAAGTGCCTGCTGGATTCTTGATCCCTGTGAGCCTGACTGTTCCGCAAGCTTACGGATTTCGTCAGCAACAACGGAGAACCCGGCTCCGGCTTCGCCGGCATGAGCTGCTTCAATGGCAGCGTTCATGGCCAGAAGGTTTGTCTGGCTGGCAATGTTTCTGATAACTGTAGAAGCCTCACCAAGAGTCTGTGACTGGTTCTGGATTTCCATAGTCTGCGAAACGGTTGCATTAACCAGTTCCATACCTTCTTCCGAAGAGTGTTCCAGATTTTCGATTGCAGCTCGGTTCTTTTCCAGAATCTTTGCAACCGATCCGATATTTGCAGTCATCTGTTCGATTGAACTTGAAGATTCAATTACGCTGGCTGCCTGGTCTTCAATGTTATCTGTAAGGTTACGGATATTCTTAACGATCTGTTCAACGGTTGCCTGAGTTTCTTCTACTCCGCTGATCTGTTCTTCCATCTGCTGCTGAACAGTCTGGATACTCTGGTTGATTTCCTGAACAGCGTCTTTTGTTTCATCCATGGAAGCACTGAGGTCATCTCCGATTTCCTTCATCTTTCCGCTTTCAACTTTAACTTCCTTGATTGAAGAGCCGATCTTTTCCATTGTCTTGTTGAAGGATTCTACCATCACCCCGATTTCATTGCGTGACTTTGTATTGATGCGGACTGTAAGATCACCGTCACCTTCTGAGATATTCTTGAGAGCCATGGCACTTGTCTTAAGAGGACTGATGATGCTTCCACAGGCTGCGTAAATCATAATGATAACCAGGATAATCTGGCCAACAAAGAACAGGAAGATTGTTGCCGCTGTCTGGCGTGCAGTTGCCTTGATGTTTTCCAGCGGAGTTCTTGAGATTACGTACCATTTGTTCCAGTCTCTGCGGTCCGGTGAAATTTTTGCCACAGTGATAAGTTCGTTTCCGGCTTTGAACATTACAGTTTCGTTTGTTTCGTTACTGAAGTGGTCGCGGTTTTTGGTGAAGATTTCACTTTTGTTTCCAATCTTTTCACCGTCGTTGGCTCCAAGAACAACTCCGTTTCCGGTGATGAATTCAACACGTGTACC
This sequence comes from Treponema sp., assembly GCA_045617385.1. Classification (GTDB taxonomy): domain Bacteria; phylum Spirochaetota; class Spirochaetia; order Treponematales; family Treponemataceae; genus Treponema_D. Next base: position 5,760 of record JAZLIM010000106.1, on the reverse strand, counting down.
TTTGAAGATTGATTCTCCTTCTACAAGGTTTCCAAGTGATTCAAGAACGATATCAATACCGGCAACACCAACAGGTTCGCTGTTGTAATTCTGAATGCGTGAATAGACCTTTGCTGTGATTGTAGGGACACCGTCAATGAGGATTGTTTCAGGTTCACTCATAGAAGCAGCATAAGAGTTCATTGCTTCCTGGAACCATGGTCCGTTGATGTCTTCGATTTCATCTGTACGAATACGGCCTGTTTTGGTACGAACGTAGCGCATGCGGAAACGTCCGTCATCGTTATATTCCGGATCGGCGAATTCAGCATCGCGTTTGTCAAAAGCGCCCGGCTGCCAGAGGGCCCAGGCTGATGTGACTTTTGAAGTTTTTACAAAAGAGTAAAGAGCAATGTTTTCTACTCCGCGGCGGCGTTCCGAAGGAATTGTCCAGGAACCGGCTACAAGGCCGCTTAAAACTTCTGCCGAAGCAACATACTCTTTGAGTTCTTTTTCAACTACGTCGGCTTTTTTTTCTGTAAGAGCGACAACGCTTTTTGTGATCTGTTCGGTATTTGTTTTACGAACAATTGTCTCAATTACAGAAATCATAACAAGGGAAATGACCAGCATACCCAGTCCAAGAAAAACTACAAAGTTTTTTCTTATAGACGACCGGATATCAAAAAAAGAAAGTGCTTTATTCATACTTTCATTTTAACATCTTTTCTCCATTTTCTCCAATTAATTCCGCTATAAATTTTAGTTTTTAAAGAAAGGTTTCTCTTCTAGAACTAAAAGGGGATTTCACCCTGCAAGTGATTATTCTATAATCTAAGTATTAGCTAACTCGGAGGTTTGGTTATGAAAAAAGTATTTTCTAAAGCAGTAGTACTTGCAGCTGCTTTTGGAATGTTTATGGGTCTTGCTTCCTGCGGAAACAAAGCAGGTCTTAAAGACGGAACATATACTGGAAGCGGCGACGGCCGTAACGGAGCTGTTGAAGTTGAAGTTACAGTTGCCGGCGGAAAAGTAACAGGCGCAAAGATTCTTAAAGAAGAAGAAACTGATTTTGCAAAGCCTGCTGCTGCAAAAATCGTTGAAAAATTCGCTGCAAAGGGAACAACAAAAGGAATCGATGCAGTTTCGGGTTCAACAATCACTTCCAGGGCAACTCTCGCTGCCCTGGATGCTGCCATGGCAAAAGCAAAAGGTGAAGTTGTAAAGGAAGAAAAAGCTAAAGACACAAGCTGCGACATCGTAATCATCGGTGCCGGTGGAGCCGGTCTTACAGCTGCAACAGAAGCTGCTTCAAAAGGAAAGAAAGTAATCGTTGTTGAAAAAATGGGAAATGCCGGAGGAAACACAATTTCTTCTACAGGCGGTCTCAACGCTTCTGAAACTTCAATTCAGAAAAAACTTGGAATCGAAGATTCAAACGAATCATATTACAACGACACAATGAAAGGCGGATACAACAAGAACAATCCTGATCTGGTTCGCAACATGGTTGAAAAATCAGCTGAGACTGTAGACTGGCTTATTTCAATTGGTGCAGACCTTACAGACGTTGGTAAGATGGCCGGTTCATCTAACAAGCGTACACACAGACCTCAGGGCGGTGCTGCCGTTGGAGCACACCTGGTTCCAGTTCTTGAAGCTGCCGCAAATAAAGCAGGAGCAGAAATCCGCTACAACGCAAAAGTTGTTGAAATCCTTAAAGACAAAAACGGCGCTGCATGTGGTGTAAAAGTTTCGGCAAGAAACGGCGAATACAAAATCGCAGCAAAAGCTGTAATCGTTGCAGCCGGTGGATTCGGTGCCAACCCTGAAATGGTTGTTAAATACAAACCTGAACTTGCCGGTTTCGGAACAACAAACCACAAAGGTGCAACCGGTGATGCCTTTGCCCTTATGGAACCGTTCAACGCTGCTCTTACTCAGATGGATGAAATCCAGACTCACCCTACAGTAGTTCCTGGAAACGGAACAATGATTACAGAAGCTGTTCGTGGAAACGGTGCAATCATGATCAACCGCGAAGGAAAACGTTTCTGCACAGAAATGGCAACCCGCGACGTTATGTCAAAAGCAATACTTGAACAGACTGGAAAAACAGCTTATCTGTTCTTTGATCAGGATGTTCGTGAATCTCTTAAAGCAATTGAAGGATACGTAAAGAACGGACTTCTTACTCAGGCTGATACAGTTGCAGAACTTGCTCAGAAGCTTTCTATTCCGGCTGATGCCCTTGAAGCAGAACTTGCAGCCTATGCAGAAATCCAGGCAAGCGGAAACGACCCTCTTGGCCGCAAGGCAAACGAAATGCCTCGTCCACTTACAAAGGGACCTTTCTATGCTGTAGAAGTTGGACCTGCAATCCACCACACAATGGGTGGTGTTGTAATCAACACAAAGGCTGAAGTAATTGATACAAACGGAAACGTAGTACCAGGTCTTTACGCTGCAGGTGAAGTTACAGGCGGCGTCCACGGTGGAAACCGCCTTGGCGGAAACGCTGTTGCTGATATCTGTGTTTACGGAAAAATTGCCGCTGATACAGCTGTAGAAAAACTGTAGTTTATTGCGTTAGGCGCTGGAAGGCCGCGAAGCGGGTCCGAATAAAATGAGGACCGAACGTAGTGGAGCCTGAAAGTGCCGGCCCGAGCGAAGCGAGGACAACGCCCAAAACCCCGGAATGTACTGTAAATGTATGTACGTTTCGGGGTTTTTTGTTTAGTTTTCGGCTAATTTTTTGAAAATGTGGCGGATAAGGAAGATGGATGCGATACACATGCCGATTTCTGCCACTGTCTGTGAAAAGCCGATACCGTAAACCGGAATGAGTCTGTTCAGGATTATGATTGCCGGGATTTCCAGAATGATTTTTCTGAGGAAGGCGAAGAAGAGAGCGTACTTACCGAAGCCGCAGGCCTGGAAAATTCCGATTGCCAGAAAGTCCATGCACAGGAACGGAATGGCTGTAGACATGAGCCGGAGATAAGTTTTTCCGTAGTTTACGATTACGTCGTTGTCCAGGAACATGCGTACAAGCTGCGGAGCAAAAGTCATATAAATGAAAGTGGTGACGGCCAGGAAAGCAATGTCTACTTTGATTGTGAACTTGAGTACGTCTTTCATGCGCTGCGTATTTTTTGCGCCGAAGTTGTAGCCGATAATCGGCATGACGCCCTGCCCGATTGCCATGGCAATATAAAATGAAACTACGTTGATTTTTCCTGCGATTCCCATACTGGCCACCACGTCAGAACCGTATGCAGCAGCAAGGTTGTTCTGGATTGTCATGCCTGTTACGTTCAGAAGATTCTGGATACATGCCGGAATTCCAACTGCAAAAACGCCCAGAACGATTTCTTTTCTGAAGCCGAATTTTCTTGGGTCCACGCAAACAACGGTCTGTCCCCGTTTTACAATCATAAAGCCTGCAAAAACAAGACAGGCTGCGCAGTTACCGATAAAGGTTGCGAGACCTGCTCCCACAACTCCCATGCCCAGGAACTGCGGCAGAATAAAGAATGGATCCAGAATCATGTTCAGAACACAGCCGCTCATGGCACCAATGCTTGCGATGAGGGCGCTTCCTTCGGAGCGGACAAGGTGGGAAAGTGTTACGTTCATGATGGCCGGAACGGCCCCCAGTGTGCAGGTCCAGAAAAGATAGTCTCTTGTTGGGGCGAGTGTGGCTTCTGTAGCGCCGAGCAGGTTCAGAAAAAACGGGCGGAAAGCGGTGTAACCGGCGGCAAAAACCAGTGAGAAAATGAGGGCACAGTAAAAGCCGAAAGCGCTGCTTCTTGCGACTGTGTCAAAGTCTTTGCGGCCAAGACCACGGCTCATCATGCTGGAAGTGCCAACACCAAAAAGATTGTTTACTGCGTTGAACGCCATAAGAACCGGGCCGGCAAGGGTAACGGCCGCATTCTGGATCGGGTCTCCTGTCATGCCTACGAAGTACGTATCGGCAATGGAATAAAGCACCATTACAAGGGTGCCCATGATTGCCGGGATGCAGAGTTTCATTACAGCCTGCGGCACGGGCATAGTTTCGAATAATTCTGTTTTATCGTATTTGTCTTTCATATCTGTCAGTGAATTGTAGCATCTATCGGGACTCGATTCCATAAACGGGTGTTATGGTAAAAAGATGAATATGGTGTAAAATTAAATCATGACAAAAGAACACCCAAATGAACCATGCTTTCCGGATTACACAGACAGCATTCTGAATCTTTCAAACTCAATTCTGAAATATTATGGAGTTGAACCGTTCCATGAAACTCATCCTGGAGCTGATTATCTCCTTTCAAAAAATTTTCCTCATGTAGTTGTTATCCTTCTTGATGGTATGGGGATGAATATTCTTGAACGAAACCTTACGTACCGTGATTTTCTGCGCCGTAATCTGTATTCGGATTATTCTTCTGTCTTTCCACCTACAACCACTTCAAGCACCACTACTTTTCTTTCGGGCCTGAGTCCTATAGAACACGGCTGGCTTGGCTGGGATTTATACTTCAAGCAGGAAGATAAAACTGTCTGCTGTTTCAAAAACACTCTTCAAAGATCTTCCAGCCCAGCAGCAGACTACAATGTTGCCAGGAAATATCTTCCTTACAAAAACATAATCGACATGATTAATGAAACTGGAAAAGCAAAAGCCAATGCAATTTTTCCTTTTGGTGAGAACGGACATTCAACATTGAGTTCATGGGTTCAGGCCATCAAGGATTCAGTTAATACTCCGCAGAAAACTTTCACTTATGCTTACTGGGAAGATCCGGATCACGAACTTCATATCCGGGGAAACCGCAGTAATGATGTAATGAAAATCATAAATGATCTGAATGCCGAGATGGCCTATCTTTGTTCTACTACAAAAGATACGCTTTTTCTTATCACGGCGGATCACGGGCACGAAGACATTCAGAACATTTTCCTTCAGGAAGATTATCCTGAAATTGCAAAGATGCTTGAACGCCCCTGCAGTATAGAACCTCGTGCCATAAGCTTTTATGTGAAGGATGAATATAAGGAGGTGTTTGCCCGGGAATTCAATGACAAGTTCAGTAAGGACTATATTCTTTTTACAAAAGAAGAAGCTCTGGAAAAGAAACTGTTCGGCCCTGGTAAACCTAATGAAAATCTGACCGGCATCGGAGACTTCATTGCTGCGGCAATTTCTTTCAAGACCATCTTATGGAACAGGGAATGCAATCAGTTCAAGTCACATCACGCGGGACTCAGAAAAGAAGAAATGCGTATTCCGTTAATCTGGTACGGAAAGAAGTCAAAGAAAAAACTTGGTGACGGAATTTTCCTGACGGTTGTTGGATTAATTCTGGCTTTCGTGTTTTATATTCTGGCGTTTTAGATCAGATCAAATTGGCCCTTCGACTCTTCGACCCTTCGACAGGCTCAGGGACCACAGGCTCAGGATCATTTGTAAAACAACAAAAAGGGAGGCTCGTAAGAGCCGCCCTTTTTTGTTCATGCTTTTAGTTGATGCCTGTTACTTCGTAGCCTGCATCTTTTACTGCAGCTGTAAGAACATCGTTACTTACTTCCTGTGAAAGTGTTATAACAGCTGTTCCCTTTTCGTGGCTTGCTACTGCTTCTGTTACACCTGCAACAGCTTCCAGTGCCTTCTTTACGTGTGCTTCACAGTGTCCGCACATCATACCTGTAATGTTCAAAGTCTTTTCCATTTTTGACTTCTCCTTTTTGTGTGATTTATTTCTTATTTTTTTGTCACCTGTAGAATTG
>JAZLIM010000105.1:0-113661 GCA_045617385.1 Treponema sp. | reverse complement strand
AGAAGAAGGAACTTGTTTGGTAGCTACTGCTGAAATTACACTTGGTGGTTACCATCAGGATGAAATTCTTGATAAAGCTTCACTCCCACGTTTCTATGGCGGTCTTTCACACTGTTTCCGCCGCGAAGCAGGTGCTGCAGGTCAGTTCTCAAAAGGTCTGTACCGCGTTCACCAGTTCGACAAAGTTGAAATGTTCGCCTACTCTACTCCAGAACAGTCTGACGAAATTCACGAACAGCTCCGCGCTATCGAAGAAGAAATCTTTACAGGACTTGGTCTTCCATTCCACGTTGTAGATACATGTACAGGTGACCTTGGTGCACCAGCATACCGCAAGTGGGACCTTGAAGCATGGATGCCTGGACGTAACGGTGGAGAATACGGCGAAGTTACTTCAACTTCAAACTGTACAGACTACCAGGCCCGCCGCCTGAACATCAAATACAAGGACGATGACGGAAAGAACAAGTACGTTCATACACTGAACGGAACCGCTATTGCAGTTGGTCGTGCTATGCTCGCTATCCTTGAAAACTACCAGAATGCCGACGGATCAGTAACAATTCCTGAAGTTCTGGTTCCATACTGCGGATTCGACAAGATCCTTCCAAAGAAATAATTTACAGGCAGACTCATGGCAGAAGGAAATCCTGACACAAGAAAGATTTATTACATTCTCTTAGGCAGTGCCGTAATCCTTCTTGGAGTAGTTTTCAAGAATCTTTCTTCTGTCATGCTGCCCGTTATTTTTTCAGTTCTTCTGGGTTTTGTACTTCTTCCCGTTGTACAGAACCTGAACAGAAAATTCCATATCCCGTGGGCTCTCGGTGCCATCACCATGACAATTCTTGCAGTCCTCCTGGTTGGAATTCTTTCTTCACTTCTTATTGCAAGTCTTTCCCAGATTATTTCCCAGTTTCCGAAATACGAACGCCGCTTCATGACAATTTACCGTCTTGCTGCAGAAAATTTCGGACTTGAAATTGATGAAGAAAAAAGTTTCCTCAGCAACATCTGGCGGCTGAACCAGTTCCGCGACACAATCAAGAACTTTGCCATAGCTGTTTCAGGAGGACTCGTTACAATCGGAAAGACTCTTTTTACAGTCTTCCTGCTTCTGGCATTCTTTCTTATAGAACTGAAAAATACACAGACAAAAATTGAAGACGTATTTGCAGGAAAAACTGACGAAAGAAAGCGCTTCACAATAATTTCTACAAAGATTGTTTCAGAAGTAATCCATTATCTTTCAATCAAGTTTTCCCTTTCTTTCCTTACAGGTATTCTTGTATGGCTTGGAACTTCCCTTATACAGATGGACTTCCCTGTAGTATGGGGCTTTCTTGCATTCATAATGAACTTCATCCCGACCTTCGGTTCAATTATTTCCTGCGTCCTTACAATTTTATTTGCAATCCTGCAGTTCTATCCTGGAATCTGGGAAATCATTGTTGTAATTGTTCTGATGATAAGCGTGAACTTTGTACTTGGTAACATTATTGAACCAAAAATCGAAGGAGAAGATCTTGGTCTTTCACCTTTCGTAATTCTTGTAAGTCTTTCTCTCTGGGGTTACATCTGGGGCTTTGTAGGAATGATTCTTGCAGTTCCAATGATGGTAATCATCAAGATTACCTGTGAAAACGTTGATTATCTGAAAGGATTCGCTATTTTCATAGGAAACGGAAAAAAACAGAAAAGAGAAAAGAACCTCTTCAAGAATATTAAAACAACTGAAAAGAATCCTTCATCAGCTGAATAAACGGCTTGTTGCTTTTTCGTAAAGAAAGCGAAGGTCTTCTTCCTGAACTGTAGTATAAACACAGTCGGCACAGAACTTCATTCCCGTAACATCGTTATAGATTTTGTTCACTCTGCAGGTAACGAAAAGATCTCTGGAAACAAGAGGACCTTCTTTAAGAGTAAAGGACATCTTCACAGCATATTCCGCTCCGCCTACAAGAACAAAGCCTTTTGTTTCCCCACCGAACACAATTCGTTCATGGTCAACGTAAAGAATTGAAAGAGGCTTCATGCGGTCCTGTACAGCTTCAATTTTCTGTTCAGGAATGGAAGTCAGATAGTTACATACAGGAATCAGCTGGATTCCGTTCCCGGCATTTTTTTCAACTTTTGCCTGTTCAACAAAAATCTGGAGATACTGTTTTGCTTTCTGCTGGTTTTCAAGGGGAATGGTCTTCCATACCGGGCGCGAAAAAAGCGGACAGTCTTTGAAAGGAATACAGTTAATGTTCACATCGGAACTGGTACGGCATTCAAAATAAATGCTGGCAGTAAAATCATACTTCTGGGTTTCAGAACTGTCCTGAATGTAAAGAATTGAATCCGGGACTGTAAGTTCCAGTCCGTTTTTTGTTTCATTCACCATGGAATAAAAATAAAGCCCGACACGGTTGAAATAGAATTCTACTTTTACGTTTCTGTTTGCAAAAGAAAGTACCGACTGTGGCGGATTAACCAGCTGAATGATTCCGGTTTTATCTGCCTTGATTTTTTCGGCTTTGAGGGCCACAGGGAAAACAGCAGAACCAAGAGGATGAGGATTTTCCGAATCTTTTTCCGTTACTTCCGGAGTAAGAGTAACCGGAACATTTCCATCAGTAAGGTACTGAAGAACCAGTTCCCGTTCAATTCCAGAAAGCCTGTTTTTTTCCATCATTCCCTCCTTTTCGGTCTATTTCCGTGCACCTGAAGATTTTTCTATTTTCAGAATCTTTATCTGGGTTACTTTTGAACCGTCAGCCGAAATATAAATCATTGAATCAAAAAAATCTTTGTTTAAGAAAAAACGTACAGGAACCTGAAAATCATCCCCGGAGATAAAAGGTTTTCCCGGAATATAATCAGTAAAAAGATCAGTATTTTCTTCATCAGAAGCAGGAAGTTCCCCGTCAAAGAATTTGTTTTTAAGGTCATCAGCAAAGAAAACGAATGAAAAAAGATTTTCTCTCTTAAAGAGGCTTTCAGCAGAATAAAGGTCTTTAGAGACTGCATCGCAGAAAGAACAGAGTTTATTCCATGCAGCGTCAGGAAGTTCCGTAACATCAAGACTTCCAAAATCATCAAGGCGTGGATAAACATAAGGACTCTGAACTGAAGAAACCTTAAGGACATCAGGAGAAAGTGAAACCGAATCGCTCACAGATTCTGTCTGCTTCAGGGATTTAGTCAGTCTTACACTTTCCAGTTCTCTTGTCCATACAGCAGACTCTTCTTTAGTCTTTACAAGTGTTTTCAATGTATTGCTTTGAGAAGCCTGGTTTGACCCGTTCTGCGGAGCTGAACAGGCTGATAAGAGTATGAATACTGAAATAACCGGAAAAAAGACTTTTTTCATCACATAAATAGTACCATACTTACAGCCTTTTGTCTTTTAACTTTTACTTTGAACGGATATGTGTTATAATTAATAGACATTTTGGAGGTTCTAAATGAATATTCATAACTCAATGGAAGATGCAGTAACAAAAACAGTAAATGAACTTTACGAACAGCTTAAAACAAACCGCATCACCTGGCTTAACTGTGACTGTGAAAACTGTCGTCTTGATACTATCTGTTATGTTCTTAACAGAACCCAGCCTAAATATTCGGTATCCGAAAGAGGTATTCTCCACAATGCACTTGATATGAATGATTCCCAGCTTAAAGCTGATATTACATCAATTGCACTGGACGGAATCCGTCTTATCAATACATCAAAACGTTCTTACCATTCTGCTGCAAAAGCTGCCGCTCCTGAAACAATGGAAGCTGGAAAGAAAGTTTACAACTTCCCGGTTATTATCGGTTCAGTATTTGACGGAGAAACTTTTGAACCTCTCGAAAACGTTTCAATCAAACTTTCAATTGACGGTGAACCGGCCGTTATGTCTGATTCAACATGGTCAAATCCTGCAAAAACATATAAATCTACAAAAGGTTCTTACTCTTTCTGGCCTAAAGCTGTAGAATGTGCAGGAGATGCTCACTCAAAAGTTTTCAAACTGACTTTCGAAATCTCTGCAGACAATTACAACTCTACAACTTATGCTGTGGAAATGCCTTTGATTCCGGAAAACGTACGTAAGACAACTTTAGACGGAACATACTCTCTTAAGATCAAGGATATTTTCCTCTTTGACAAAAACACTGACAATCCGATGGAATAATTTTAAAAAACGATGGATGACAAACTTACTTATCAGGCAGAAATTTTCACAAACCGCGTTACAAAAAAATTCCGCGAATTAAAAAAATGGGCACGAAAGAACCGGGTTACCTGTTTCAGAATTTACGACAGGGATATCCCCGAAATTCCGCTGTGCCTTGATATTTACGAATTCCTTCCGGAAGACGTTGTTACTCCAATGGATTCTGCCCGCTTCCTGGCAAACCAGAACCAGAGACAGAGTGACAATGATCCTTCCGTAGAAAATGAAATCGCAGAACGTCGTTTTGCGGTTCTTTATCTTTACGAACGTCCTTACGAAAAAGATCAGGCCGAAGAAGATATCTGGCTTTCTGAAATGGCTTCCTGCGTTCAAAAAGTTTTTGCACTTCCCGAAAATCACGTTGTGCTGAAACAGAGAAAGCATCAGAAAGGTCTTTCACAATACGAAAAGGTGGAGAACACACAGGTCATTGGAGGTCTTGTTCAGGAACAGGGCCAGCTTTTCAAAATTGACCTTACTTCATACCTGGACACAGGCCTCTTTTTTGACCACCGCCCTTTACGTACAATAATCCGCGATACTGCAGCAAAAAAATCGGTGCTCAATCTTTTCTGCTATACTGGAAGTATTTCAGTTTATGCTGCCGCCGGAAACGCTAAACGTGTTGAATCCGTTGACCTTTCAAACACTTACCTTTCATGGGCAAAAGAAAATTTCCAGCTTAACGGTTTTGATGACAGAAACCGTTATATTTTCTCAAGAGATGATGTATTCCATTTCCTTGATGAAAAACTTGCATCGGAAAATCCTGAAGACCGTTACGACATAATTGTTCTGGATCCACCAACTTTCAGTAACAGTAAAATGTCACAGAATACGCTGGATATAAACCGTCACTGGCCGGAACTTGTTACAAAGTGTCTGAATCTTCTGAACCCCATGGGAACCCTTTACTTTTCTACAAATTCACGCCGCCTTGTTTTTGACACAAAGCTTCTTCCTCAGGCAACAGATGAAGGGCTTGTAATTCAGACTACCGACATTACTTCAAAAACAATTCCAAATGATTTTGCAGGAACTAATCCTCACAAAGCATTTGAACTGAGGGTTGGAAAGAAGTGAAAAAACTCCTTTTCCTCCTGATTCCCCTTCTGCTTTTTTCCTGTGCCTCTTCAAATAAACAGACTCCTGAGTTACAGGAAAAGCAATACTTTGTTCCAGAATCAAATCCTCCAAAGCCAGATGAACTCACCCTGCTTTTTGCGGGTGACGTCATGGCACACACACAGAATTTTTCAATGAAAAATTTCGACAAAATCTGGAAGGACATCAAAGATGTAGTTGCTTCTGCAGATTTTGCTTTTGCAAATATTGAAGCGCCAGTATGCCAGACTATTCCCTGGTCTTCATACCCTTCTTTCAACATGCACGAAGAATATTTCACTTCCTGCAGAAATGCGGGCTTCAATGTTTTCAGTCTTGCAAACAACCATACAAACGACCATTACCTGGAAGGGATTCAAGGAACTAAAGAATTTACCGAAAGAACAGCAAAAGAAAGCCGGAACACTTCAAGGCCTGTTTATTTTTCAGGTCTGAAAGATTCCCCGGATGCACCTTTCTCATACTGTCTGATTGAAAAGGACGGATGGAAAATCCTCTACGTTGCCGTAACACAGTTACTGAACAGGCCTGACTGTTCTTCTTACATAAATTTCGTTCCTTCAAAAAAAGAAGAAAAAGCGAAATTCGTAAAGTGGCTGAAACATTTAAAGAAAACCAATCCCTGCGATCTGTTTATTCTTTCTCTTCATACAAACGAAGAAGAATATATAAGGCCTGTCACAAAGTTCCAGCAGAACTGGTATAACCAGCTTCTGGATTCGGGAATTGATATTCTCTGGGCGAACCATACTCACCTTATAAAGAAACAGGCCCGCATTTATTCCGATAAAAAATCCCGCTTTCCGGACAAGCTCCTTATGTGCGCCAACGGGAATACCATAAGCGGACAGAGATCTTCCCCGAATTTCGACATGAACTTTACAGAACGGGATGACACAGGTGACGGACTTCTTTATAAAGTCACATTAAGGAAGATGCCATCCAGCGGGAAAAAGTATATATTTAAGACAGAAAGAATTTTCATAACTACGTATATCAATACGGCAAATGAGTATATAATCAAAAAACTTGATGATGATTTTATTTCGTACCTGGAAGAAAACCGTCCTTCCTGGGCAGACTACATCAAGAAAAGAAAAGAAATATGCGAAAGCATAGAAGACTGACACTTTTAAATTTTTAATATGACTAAAATGGATTATACAAAACTACCTGTTTACGAACAGAAAGAAAGAATACTTGAAACCTTAAAGGAAAATCAGGTAATTGTAGTTCAGAGTCCTACAGGCTCCGGAAAAACAACACAGATTCCTGTAATTCTGCACGAAGCAGGTTACGATGCAAACGGCATGATTGCAGTTACACAGCCACGCCGCATTGCTGCCCTTTCGGTAAGTGAGTTCATTTCAAAACAGCTTGGAACTTCATACCCGGGCCTTGTTGGCTACAAGATGCGTTTTGAAGACAAAACAGATGCATCTACAAAAATCAAGATTATGACAGACGGAATCCTGCTTCAGGAAATGAAGCTGGACCCATGGCTCTCAAAATACTCGGTAATCATGGTTGATGAAGCTCATGAACGCAGCCTGAACATTGACTTTGTTCTTGGACTTCTTAAACGTGTTTTGAAAAGCCGTTCCGACTTCCGCGTAATTGTAAGCTCTGCCACCATGAATGCGGAAAAATTTTCAGAGTATTTCGACAACTGCCCTATCGTTACAATTGAAACAGTTACTTATCCTGTTACAATGATTTACGATCCTCCGAAAGGCGGGCCTGTTACCACACTGAGCGACTCAGGCTGTGATCTTCTTCTGCAGAAAATCCAGGATACTGTTGAACGTGTTCTTGACAACAAGGATGACGGTGGAATCCTGATTTTCCTTCCTGGCGAAAAGATAATCAAAGACTGCGTTTACCGCCTTTCCCATGCACCTTTCGGGCGGAAGCTTTTTATTCTCCCGCTCTACGGCCGCCTTGCAAAGGAAGAACAGGAACGTGTTTTCGTGGAACCTCCTTTGGGAAAAAAAAAGGTTGTCATTTCCACAAATATTGCTGAAACTTCCGTAACAATCAGTGATATTTCAACAGTAATTGATTCAGGTCTTGCAAAGCTTAATTTCTATAACCCGCACACCTATACTTCAAGCCTTATTGAAACAACAATCTCAAAGGCAAGTTCTAACCAGCGCCGCGGCCGCGCAGGCCGTACCCACGAAGGAACCTGTTACCGTCTTTATACAAGACGTGATTTTGAAACACGTCCTATGTACACAACCGAAGAAATTTACAGAACTGACCTTTCGGAAGTTGTACTCAGAATGTCGGAACTGGGAATTACGGATTTCTTTGGCTTTGACTTTATTAGCCGCCCGGACAACGAAGGCATACTTGGTGCAATTGAAACTCTTAAGCTTCTCGGGGCACTGGAAGATGACAACACACTGAGCACGGTTGGACAGATGATGTGCCGCTTCCCTCTTGAACCACGCATTTCACGTATTATTGTAGAAGCAATCATGCGCTATCCGGATAACATCGGTCATGCCATTATTGGTGCAAGTTTCCTTTCAACAACCAGTCCTTTCCTCCTTCCTGAAGGAGAAGAAATGGAAGCCCGAAAAGCTCACCACATGTTCCGTGATATTCAGGGAGACTTTGTTTCATATATCAACCTTTTCAAGCTTTACCAGAAGCAGGAAGACAAGGATGCCCGCGCACGTTTCTGCAGAAACTATTATCTTGATGAACGGGTTATGGCTGAAATCGAAAATATTTACGAACAGCTCTGCGAAATAGTAAACGACATTGGGGTTCCTGTAACAATGAAAGGAAACCTTTCCGACTATCTTTGTTGTGTTGCAAGCGGAATGATTCAGTTTGTATGTATCAGAAGCGGAAGAGAAAACTACAAATCCCTTACACAGGGAAACATCTGCATTCATCCGGGCTCCGTTATGTTCAAGCAGGATCCTCTTTTCATTGTTGCCGGAGAAATCACAAAAACTTCCCGTATGTTTGCTTTTGCAGTTTCACCGCTCACAAAAACACTTCTCGATAAAATTAACCCTGATCTCATTTTCCAGCTTGATGCCGTAAAACGCGGTAAAGACAGCATTCTGAAAAAAGATCTTCCGGCTAAAGAAAAATCTCCGGAAACCAGAGAAAAGGAAAAGCAGAAAAAGATTTCAAGAGCTTTGAAAGCCCAGAATATCGAAAAAGAAGATGCGCTGTTCCTTGGTGAAGAAGTTTTTGCCACCAAAAAGATCAAGGGAAAGAAAACAGCCCTTATGGAACTTGATAAACTTCTCAGGGCTATTTCCCGCGAAAAAGATGAGCATAAACTGAAAACTGCAGGCCAGATGGCAGCTACAGTAATCATGCGCGACAAAGGAACTCTTCTGGAAGGTGAAAAGCTCTCACTGATTCTTAAGCTTTCAGAAGTCCTGGAACTTAACCCTGTACGTGAAGACACCTGGAACCGGAAGCAGAACATTTTCCTCTGCGATGAAGCCTCAAAACGCCAGGTTCTTGCTTCAGTAAGCCTTATTCTGAAAGTAGCCCTTGCAAAGCAGAAGAACCGGGAATACGGATTCATTACTCTCTATACCGACGGAAAGGGAAATTACTGGCTCAAAGTTTCCCGCGGATTTTCTACCGCTCTGAACGAAAGTCTTTCAAGCATGGAAACTCTCATAGAGGAAGAATCTGTAGTCTGGAACGAAGAAGAAAAGGAAGTAATCAGTTCAGTAATTGGAAAACTGAACAGCCTTTACAAATAATCAGTTGATTACAAAGCCGTAGGAAACTTTTCCTGCGGCATTTTTATTTATAAGGCCGGTAAAATGCCCTTCAAAGAAAACCGCAATCTGGCAGTCAGGTGGGAAACTCCAGAGACTTTCAGTAAACATGGCAGACTTCAATGGCTTTCCGTTTCTGAACTGACCGGCACAGTCATTGTCTTTCAAAGAAACATTCTCAAAGCCGCAGAGAGAAGCCAGGTCTGGAGTAACATCCTGAAGTTTTAAAAGAATCTCTTTTTGAACAAGAAGGTCTTCTTCCGTTGGCCCTTTCTTTTCAGGCTTCCCGTTTTCAAAGTCAGTCTCTTTTTCTGAAAGTGCTTTAAATTCAGTTTCTTTTTTCAAAGCGTTCTGGATGTTGAAATCTTCAAGCAAAGAAAAACCTGCTGAATCTTCAATCCTGAAGTTTCCAACCTTTTTTCTGAAAAGACCTGTAAGGTATGCAGAACTTCCTGAAGATTCTGCTATGTCTCTTGCAAGGCTTCTTATATAAGTTCCTTTTGAAACTGAAAATTCTATCCGTGCAAATTCAACATATTTTCCGTCTTCCGAGAATTTCAGTTCCTTGATTCCAGAAGAAAAAACCGTAACCGGTCGGGCGGGAATTTCAAAATCCTTTCCGTCTCTTACAAGATCAGAAGCCCTTTTCCCGTCTACATGGATTGCAGAAAAAAGCGGAGGTTTCTGCATTATGTTCCCGGTCCATTTTTCTACTGCATTCCGGAGGGATTCTTCCGTTGGAAGTTCAGTTGTTCGGATTACTTTTCCTGTGTATTCACAGGTGTCTGTTTCACTTCCGAAATGAATGACCGTTTCGTAAGTTTTATCAAAGGCGGTAATCTGTCCGCAAAGCTTTGTGTAGTGGCCGGAACAAACAACAAGAAGCCCTTCAGCAAAACTGTCCAGGGTTCCGGTATGTCCTACTTTGTTAGTATTGAGTGCTTTTTTTACGTTTCGTAAAGAAGAAAAAGAAGTAAGGCCCGCCCTTTTTGCAAGGAGAACAATTGAATCAGAACCTGTCATTCTTCTTCCATTCCCATAAGTCGCTGGGCTCTTCTTCTGTTGGATGTATTTGCCTTCTTGTCTTCGGCAAGCTTTTTAACAGCAGGAACAGCATCGGCATATTTCCCGTTCTGATACATTTCAAGTCCCTGCCCCTGTGTAGTTGCATCTTTACTTTCAAGATATTTGATGCAGACTTCGGAAAACATTTCATCAGGATACTTTGAAAGATGTTTTCCAAGTGCGGCACGTAAAGATTTTCTTTTATCATCCTGGGCTACACTTAAAGCAAGCTCACTGATTTCTTTTTTTCCGGTGTGCCCTTCTTTAAGAAGAACCTCACAGGCTTTTGATTTATGAGAATCTGATTCTTTTCTTTCTGTAAGGCGTTCAATAAGAAATTCATTGCCTTCTGCGGTATTCATAAATGCAAGAACTTCATAACAGGTAAGCTTAACTTTTTCTTCCGGGTCATTTTTTGCACGGTAAGTGATATAAGGTACAGCTTCCTTCATTTCCTGCTTTTTTACTGTCTCAATAGCTTCAAGCCTTACTTTATAGTGTTCATCACGGACAGCCTGAATAATGACAGACTTTGCTTCAATTACTTCCGGGAAATATCCAAGGCCTTTGATTACATACTGACGAAGGTTCGGGTCATTTGTTTCATAAAGCTTTACAAGAACCGGAACAGATTCATCCTTTTCCATTGCGCCAAGAGCTTCAGCCGCATACATGCGCACAAAAAGATTTTCATCTTCGTTTTCCGCAATCTCAACCATTTTATCAAAGGTTTCTACCGCGTGGATCTTTCCAAGAGTTTTCATAAGGCTCTGTTTCTGGGCATCTGTAAGCTCAGGTTTATCAATGTATTCAGAAAGTTTTACAGCCTCATCAGGACCGCCAAGGTCTCCGATTGCAAGAAGGGAATCGTTAAAGTAATCTTCGTTTTCGTTTTCAATAAGCCGCATTACTGGCTCAAGAGCTTCAGTACACTTTACTGCCCTTACATACTGAAAGCAGGCTTTTACGGTTGAGTTTTTCTGATCAAAAGGGTCCGAAAGCACTTCAACTGCATAATCAGAAAGACAAGGATCTTCAATCTTCTGGAAATAATTCAGAATCTTTTCTTTTGTTTCAGTACTTCTTGAAACCTGGAAAAGATCATAAAGATCATCGGCAAAACGAGGGTCTTCGTTGGAATTAAGTTTGTCTACAAGGTCACTAATCTCCGAAGAAATGCCGTAGCGGATTGTATTTCTGTATTCTTCAACAGTCTTTTCGGATTCATCTTTTTTTGCAGCAGCTTCAGCTTTTTCAGCATCAACGGCTTTAGGTCTTTTTTTTGCAGGTTTTGCTTTTGCAGCCTTATCTTTTTTGAAAAGTTCTTCAACAACTTCAATCACATCTTCCGCAGTTTCTTCTACACTCTTTTCGGAAGCTTCAAATACTATTTCTGCAATATCCCCTGCGGCCTTTTCAATTTTTTCTTCAGATGGAATTTCATATTCCTGGGCAAAAAGAAAAGTCCCGGAGAACAGGAAAAGTGAAATCAAAAAAAACTTATTCTTCATCAGCGACTCTTTTACTGTAACGGAGCAAAGTATCCTGTTTCGTCTCTTCCCGAACGGTTCAGAAGGTAAACTTCTGTTTCAAGAGGAAGATACTTTTCGCCGTAATTTGTTGTCATACTTGAAGTAAATGACAGCTGGTATACTCCCTGCGGAATATCAATCAGGTCTGAAACCAGAGATGAAATTCCTTCCGGGCGGAAAATGTAATATTCTTCTCCGCTGGTACTTTCCATAAGATAAGAAAGTTCACGGCAGAGTCCCTGAGATGACATCTGTACAAGTGAAAAACTGATATTGTTGTTGTTCATGTAAGATGCAAGCTCTGCTAAATTATAATTTTCGAAGGCACCGGAAGTTACATCTCCTGCAGTAAGAAGAACCACTGCACGTTTCTTTTCGGCAGATACCAGATCGTTAGCTGCAAGTCTTAAAGCAAGATCCAGTGAAACCTGGCTTGAAACCGGAGTTTTAAGTCCTGCCGAACTGAAGTTTTCACAATCAAAAGGACGTCCAGTAAATTCAGTTACAGGAACACGGCCGGCACTTACAATTCTTACGGTTCCGCGGTTGTTCATTGCTTTGGAAATTTCACGTACGGCCGAATCAATCTGCTCACGGAAGTATGACGACTGAAGACTTCGGTCAATAATGAACGTAATGTCACAGAAGGAATTGTTGTAAGCACTTCCAAGAAGTTTTGGATTTGAAACCGGGCGCTTATTTTCAGTAAGGTAGAAGTTGTTTTCTTCAAGCCCTACCACCGGCTGGCGGTGACGGTTTTCAACCTTTACTTCCACAATTACATTCGGGAAAGCATCGGCATTTACGTTTTCAATCTGAACGAACATTCCGCCAACAAGTTCCTGAATCTCACTGAGCATATAGATTTCATTCGACTTAAAGTCTGTAACGATCACATTTGAGTTTACGTCTTCACTAGCACAGATAAGGCGTGAAGGAGCATTTCCGGATTTTCCGTATTCCTGTGTAGAACCGGTTTCCGGATGCACTCCAAGAATTCTGTTAGAATCGCAGACTACAAGGCGCTTATTGAAAACACGCATTGCTTCCGGTTTTGAGAAAGTCTTTGGTTCTGAAAGATAACGTTCAAAGTTTCCGGAACGGTCAAACTGACAGATGGCACCGGTCTGGTCATCACATACGAAAATGCTGTCAGCAAAAACTGCGATTCCTGTAGGCCCTTTAAGACCTGTAAAGTCTCCTTCCTTTCCGCCAAAGAAATAAAGCCCGTTTCCTTCGCTGTCAAAAACGTCAATGCGGCGGTTTCCATAATCAGATACGTAAACGTTACCTGCATCATCCTGGGCAATGTACTGAGGGCCAACCATCTGTCCAACCCCGCGGCCTTTTGATCCGAAGTATTTTATGAATTTTCCTTTTGGTGAAAGAAGAGCAAGTCTGTTTCCGAAAGCTTCTGAAACAAGAATGTTTCCGTCTTTAAGTCTGATTATATCAAGGGGGCGGTCAAATCCGTTCAGCGGCCCCGTAATTCTGTTGATTACGGTACCGTTCTGGTTCAGAAGGATTATTTCGTTCGTATTGTAAACTGTGGCATAGAATGTTCCGTCAGGATTTGGCAGCACTGAAACAGGTCCTGAAAAAACCATGTTCCCGTTGAAGTTTCCGTCAAAACTGCCGGCTTCCGAAAGAGAAACCTTCTGCTTTTCAAGCCCTGAAGTTACACGGCGTTCCCTGACTACTTCAATTCTGTTCTTAAGAAGGAGTCCGCCGTATCCGTTTTCCGAAGCAGTCTCCCAGTAATTCAGGGCGCTACCTTCAAGACCGGCCTTATAGTATGCTTTTCCAAGCCATTCCAGAATCAGGTTATCTTCCGGAAGGTATGACAAAGATTTTTCGAACTGAACGATGGCTTCGTTGAAGGAGCCTCTGTAATATGCCTGGACACCACGGCGGAATTCCTGCCCTGCAAGACCTTCTTCCCCGGTTCTGATTCTGTCTTCAGGAATTTTCAGCCCTGCAGAATTGGACTGCCCCGGAAGAGACAAAGTAACACAAACTAAAAGCAGGATTAAGGCTGAAACTTTTTTCACTTTACATCTCCCATTTTGGCAATGCGGATATGTTCCGCAATTTCCGGATTATCCCGGTCAATGGCCTCTGCCTGTTCAAGATACTTAATGCTGTCGGCATAAAGGCCAAGCTTATAGTAAACCCATCCAAGGGAATCAAGACAGGCTGCTGAATCAGGTGCCTTGTCTACTGCCTGCTTGCATAAAGAAAGCGCCTTTGTCAGGTCTTTTTCTTCACAGGCCAGAACATATCCAAGTCCGTTCAGGGAAGTAATATTTGACGGGTCACTTTCCAGAGATTTCTGGTAATAAGCCAGACATTTTTCCACATCTTCCTGTTCCCAGGCAACAAAGGCATTGGCAGCATAAACGGAAGCCGGCATGAATCCGGTTTCCTGAAGCTTGTTCAGTTCAAAATCTGCAAGACGGCGGCGCCCCGTAGAAGCATATATTACGGCAAGAAGAAAACGGCACTGGAGAACACGTTCCAGCTGCCCGCCTGAAGTAACCACTGCTTCAAGATATGTAAGTGCATCATCATATTTCTGAAGTTTTGCATAACAAAGCCCCAGGAAATATGCAATTTCCATTTTATCAGCACCGGTATCGGACGGAAGTGACAGAAAATAAGCCAGAGCATCTGTATAGGCTTTTTTCTTATAGAGTTCCACTCCGGGTTTAAGTTCATCATTAAGGTCTGCCATAAATCCCCCCAAAGCTAAACCTTTTCATTCGGCATAAAAACGTGCGGTTCCGATTTTACTATGGAAACCGAAACAAAGCCCTCTTTGGTGACTCTGTAGTCACATTCTTCACTGCCGAGGGTATCGGTTGCCCCCGGAATAAAGTGACTTTTATAGCCGTTTTCAGTCTTTTCAAGCCTTACAGTATCTCCGTACTCACGGACACATGCTTCAGAGGTCATTTTCATACCTCTGTAGCCTTCAAGGCTCATTGCATTTATGTTTACAAAGGAATAAGGAACCGAAGTTCCAGCCATTCCTGCAAGTTTTTCAAGGTTCTGCAGAACAAAATCTGTCATAGGAGCAAAGTTATAGTCATTTTCCTTTGCATCCCAGCCCTTTTCATGTTCTACACTCACCGCAAGTGCCGGTATACCGTATAAAGAGGCCTGGCGGGCAGCGGCACATGTTCCCGAATAGATGATGTCGGTTCCCATATTGGCACCGTAGTTTATTCCGGAAATAACCACGTCTATTTCCGGGAAAATATCACTCTTCAAACCGGTTATTACGCAGTCTGCAGGAAAACCGGAACATGTATAAACATTTTCGGAAACCCTTACAATATCAAGCGGTTCCCTCATATTGATGCAGTGGGATACAGCTGAACGGTTTGAAGACGGTGCCATTACATATACAGAGTGCCGTTCGGAAAGCTTTTCGCAAAGTTCCTTCAGGCCTCTTGAAAGATAACCGTCATCATTAGTTACAAGAACATTCATAGCTTATATCCGTAATTCCTAAAGAATCGCAGCCCCGTCTGAAGGTTCAACCTCGTACATATCGCATTTGAACCCGAAAATCTTTTCAAATTCCGAAAGCTTTGCCTTGAACTTTTCCACATCGCTTTCACGGAGCATGGCATAAAGACAGCGCCCGAATCCTTTTCCGGTAATACGTCCGCAGGAAACAGGATTTCTTAAAAGGTCGATTGACGGGTCGATTTCCGTAACGCGCTTCAAGATCCAGTCAATTTCAGGACATGAAGCTTCATAAACATCACGCATGGTTTCATGGCTGTGGTGTACGGCTCTTGCAAACTTGAAGAAATCGTTCTTTTTGAGACCTTCCACAGCCTCAAGAACATCCCCGTGCTCACGCATGATAGCTACAAGCTTCTGCTTTGTGTATTCAGGTACTACCGAAAGAGTCTCGTTTATGTCTGTGATGTTGTTGATATAATGCCATCCACCGTAAATGGAGTCTTTCCGTTCCCTCAGGTCTCCAAGAAGCAGTGCATGCTGAGGTTCCATGATGGTTTCTTCGTTCCATACAGAAAAACGCGGTACATGGGTATCTACAATGATGACCTTCTTGTCTTCAAAGGTAAACGGAACGTAATCCCATTCGTTTTTCTGGTGGTCTGTAAGGATAAGGCTGCCTTTCTTTGCAAAAAGAGCGGCGTAGTTGTCGGAAATATAGTTTTCGCCCTGAAGGAAACGGCGGTTTCCCCGTTCCAGAACCTGAAGGAGCTGGGAATCGGAGCAGTTCAGGTTGTAAAGTTTTCTCACAGCCAGGGCTGTAGCCACTTTAATACCGGTTGTAATGCCGAATCCTGCAGAAGGCAGAACTGTTGAATAAACAGTAATGTCCATACCGCCGGGATTAAACCCGCCGGATGTAAATCCGTAAATTACCGCTTTGATGGCATTTGCCCAGCGGTCTTCTTTCTTAAATTTAACTGATGTTAAGCTTGCTTTCTTGTGTTCGTTTGTCTGAACAAAATAAAACTTTAAAACTCCGTCTTCCCGGCTTGATGCTGCAATGTAAACTGGAATATCAACTGCCATTGAGAGAGTCTTGTCTTTGAAAAACCAGGAATGTTCGCCAATCAGATGGAAACGGCCCGGAGCTTTTGCAGTTACTTCCGGTTTGCAGCCGTATTCAGAAAAATGTGCGTCTTCTAGTAATTTCATAAAAGCAGTATCCCCTCTTTATTGCTTTTTTGAATTCATATTGCTATATTTTCAGTATCACTTGTACGATAATTTAATAGTATATTTTGTTAATAATATAATAATGACCCCGATTTTACAAGTTTTTTATTGCCTTTTTTCAGCCTTACTCCTCTCTGTAGCAATTCCAAATGAAGTGCTGCTTTACGGGTCACCTTTCATTGCTTTCGCAGCCCTTATACCTTACTACCTCTGCTTCAAGAACTGTAGAAACTATTATCACGCCTTTTTCTGGGGCTTTATCCAGGCCTGTACAACACACCTTCTTTCATCATTCTGGCTGGCATTTTTCAAGGATTTTGCGGCCCTTACGCTTGGAGCTTCTGCCCTGGGAACAGGAATCATTGGCGCCATGTTCGGAATGTTCATGTACATGCCTTATTCCGACAATTCCCGTAAAAACGTACTGAATCTGGCTTCCCCAAAAGCTACAGGAAAAATTTCATTCAGAATCATCTGGTTTGCAGCCTGCTGGACTTTCTATGAATGGGTAAAAGGCACCGGATTTCTGGGCTACCCATGGGGAACACTTTCATCCTGCATGTTCAGAAGCCGTATCTTCATGCAGCTTTCGGCCATTACCGGAACTTACGGAATTTCATTCCTGACTGCATTCTTCGCTGCCCTCATGGGCGAAGGGCTTTTCCTCTACGAAAAGCTGCAGTTCCTGCCCGGAAACGAACGTCTTTTTTCTGAATTCAGACGGACCTGCGCAGTCTGGCTTGTTTTCTTCTCGCTTTCCATGATTTATGGTTTTGTATCGTACAACATTGCACGAAAACCGCAGAAAGTGATTACGGCTGTTCTGGTGCAGCAGAATGAAGACCCGTGGCTTTCACCTGACGATTCAAGAACCATACGGACTTCCCAGCACCTTACCGACATTCAGCTTGAAAAACTAAAGGCGGAAGGCAAAAAGGCAGACATTATTGTGTGGAGTGAAGGCGTACTGAAGACTCATTTCCCGTCTGCCGTAAACCGCTACGGAAGAATTCCGTACGAAATGCCGCTTACAAGGTACATTCTGGAAAACCAGACTCCTCTTCTGGCTGGTGGATCAGTTGTAGAAAGCTATGGTCCTGAAGGCGAAGAAAAAGAATTCTTCAATGCAGCCATTATGTTCGACAAAGACGGAAAATACCGCGGATATTACGGTAAGAACCACCTGGTTCCTTTTGCCGAAGCAATTCCTTTCATGGAATACCCGAAAGTCCGCCAGTTCCTTGCAAAAATAATCGGAATTTCTGCCGGATGGACTCCGGGGCGCCAGTATACTTACTTTGACATTCCGTGCAGTTACTATGACAGGCCTCTTGTTTCCACGGTAAAAAACGTAAGCCTGCTTACTCCATACGAAACCCAGATGAAAACCGAAGCAGAACCGCCTGTAACCCGTATAAGTACACCAATCTGCTTTGATGACGCGTTTACGGATGTATGCCGGCCTTTATGGAAAAACGGCTCGGAAGTATTCATGAACATTACAGATGACTCCTGGTCACTGAAAAGATCTTCAGAAATCCAGCATTTTGTAATTTCCGTATACAGGGCAATTGAATACCGTACTACCCTTGTACGTTCCACAAATGCAGGGGTTTCCATGGTTGCAGACCCTTCTGGAAAGATTCTTAAGGAACTTCCGCTTTTTGAAGAAGCTTCCATGTACGCAGAAATTCCCGTATACAAGCGAAAAACCACTGTTTACGCAAAATTCGGAAACTGGCTTCCTTTTGTTCTCGGAGTGTTCCTCTTTACCTTCCTCGTTTACAATCTCCTCATCTACGAAGAGCCTGTTTTTGTCTCTGAACGGGAAATAAAAACAAAAAAATCCCGCAAGAAAAAAGAAAAAGACGAAAAGAAGAAAAAGTCTGAAAAAAAGACATCAAAAAAATCAGACAAAAAATCCAAAAAAACTGACAAAAAAAAGTCCTCTAAAAAATAAATTCCAGTTCCTTTCTTAAATTCGTGTATTTTTTCATACAGTTCCCCAGGTATGTACTTCGGGGAAAAATTGTCAAGAAAAAAAGTTTAAAAAAGTTTTTCTGAATTCCCCCCTTTCTACTTGCCATACCATTACTAGTGGTATAATATGTTCGAAAATCAAACAGTAACACTATATGTGGAACAGTTAAAAAAGGGTGGAAAATGCGCTGTCCAAATTGCGGAAGTCTCGATGACAAAGTTCTTGAATCCCGTTCAATGGTAAACGGAGAATCTATCCGTCGCAGAAGAGAATGCATTTCCTGCGGTTACCGCTTCACAAGTTACGAAAGAATTGATGAAAAGCCTTTTATGGTCGTTAAACGCGATGACAGAAGGCAGCCATTCGACAAAGCAAAGCTCGAAAAAGGCATTGAACGTGCCCTTGAAAAAAGACCTTTTTCTGCGGTTCAGGTTGAACAGCTTGTTACTGACATCGAAGACAAAGCCGTCCAGCTGGGAAGAGAATCCCGGGAAATTTCAACGGCAGACCTTGGAGAAATCGTTCTCCAGGAACTTTACAAGACTGACAAGGTAGCCTACATCAGGTTTGCCTCAGTATATAAACATTTCGAAAATTTGGATGAGTTTATCAAAGAATGCCAAAATGTGGAGGGGAAAAAGTGAGTGAACAGACAGTATTCCCACAGTGGAGAAGCTTCCTGGGAACAAGTTCCGATGAAGAAACCAAAGGTTTCCTTAAATCAGTCGTAAAAAGATCAGGCGAAATCGCTGAATACGACCGTACAAAAATTGAAAACGCCATCAACAAGGCCATTGAAGCCGTTTCAAAGAGCCCTGATGACGACAAAGCCGCAAAACTTACAGACCTGGTAGAAGAAAAACTCCGGGTTAATCTTGCCGGAAACCGTGCTCACTCAATTCCTGCCATCGAAGAAATTCAGGATATTGTAGAATCAGTACTTATCGAAAACAAAGAAGTTGAAATCGCAAAGGCCTACATCCTTTACCGTGCAAGCCGTGAAGCTGTACGCGATGCAAAAAGCCTTATGGTTGATATCAACAAGACAATGGACGGATACCTTGGTCAGAGTGACTGGCGTGTAAACGAAAACGCCAACGTAAACTTCTCCCTTGGTGGACTTATCCTCCACAACTCCGGAACAATCACAGCCAACTACTGGCTTAACAATATTTACTCAAAAGAAGTAGCTGAAGCACACAAAACATGCGCCTTCCACATCCACGACCTTTCAATGTTCTCCGGCTACTGTGCAGGCTGGTCTCTCCGCCAGCTTATCGCAGAAGGACTCGGTGGAGTTCCGGACAAAATCACTTCTACTCCGGCCACTCACCTTTCTACCCTGGTAAACCAGATGGTAAACTTCCTTGGTATCCTTCAGAACGAATGGGCCGGTGCTCAGGCATTCTCAAGCTTTGATACTTACCTGGCTCCTTTTGTAAAGAAAGATAACCTTACTCCGAAAGAAGTACGCCAGTGCATCCAGAGCTTCCTTTACGGTGTAAATACACCAAGCCGCTGGGGTTCACAGGCTCCTTTCACAAACGTAACACTGGACCTTAACTGTCCTGAAGACCTTAAGGGCAAAAAAGCCATTGTCGGCGGAAAAGAACAGGATTTCACATACGGCGACTGTCAGAAAGAAATGGATCTTATCAACAAGACATTCATCCAGCTTCTTATCGAAGGTGACGCCAACGGACGCGGATTCGCATATCCAATTCCAACTTACAACATCACACGCGACTTCAAATGGGATTCAGAAATTTCACAGCTTCTGTTCCAGATGACAGCCCAGTATGGTACACCAAACTTCCAGAACTTCGTAAACTCAGACCTGGATCCGAGCGACGTTCGTTCTATGTGCTGCCGTCTGCAGCTTGATAAACGCGAACTGCGCCGCCGTGGTGGTGGTCTTTTCGGTGCCGACGAATTCACAGGTTCTATCGGTGTTGTAACAATCAACCTTCCACAGATCGGTTACCTGGCAAAAACTGAAGCCCAGTTCTTCAGCCGCCTGGACTACCTTATGGATCTGGCAAAGGAAAGCCTTATTGCAAAACGCAAGGTTATCCAGAAACTTTACGACGGCGGCCTCTTCCCTTACACAAGACGCTACCTGAAGACTCTGGTAAACCACTTCAGCACAATCGGTCTTTGTGGTATGAACGAAGCATGTCTGAACTTCCTTGGAAAAGACATTACAGATCCACAGGGAAAAGCTTTTGCTGAAAAAGTTCTCCAGCACATGAGAGACAGACTTGCTGACTACCAGGAACAGACAGGTGATCTGTTCAACCTGGAAGCAACACCAGCAGAATCTACATCTTACCGTCTGGCACGCCACGACAAGGAACAGTATCCTGACATCATTACAAGCGGCACAAACGAACCGTTCTATACAAACTCTTCACAGCTGCCTGTAGACTACACTCCGGATGTATTCGAAGCCCTGGATATGCAGGAATCACTTCAGACAAAATACACTGGTGGTACAATGTTCCACGTATTCATGGGAGAACAGATCAAAGACTGGAAAGCATGCCGTGACCTTGTAAGAACAATTGCCGGTAAATACCGCATTCCGTTCTTCACAATTTCACCGGTATATTCAATCTGCCGTATCCACGGATACCTGAACGGACAGCAGTTTGAATGTCCAAAGTGTAAGGCAGAAAAAGAAGAAGAACTCCGCCTGGTTCTCAAGAACCTGGAAGAAGAAAGAGCAAAGCTTCTTGCAGAAAAAAACAGAAAATAACCCGGAACAACACTAAAGATTTCGCACTGTTTGTCGAAATTTATAGTGTTACCGGTTGACAACAACACTAAAAGTACACTACATTTAGTGGTGGGTGGTCTACTACAAGGTTTCGTCACAGAAACAATGCGTGACAGGCCAGACGCGCAGGAGCGCAACATAAAAAAAATAGTAAAGGGGAATAAAAAGATGGAATCAAAAACACTCGAACAGATTGAAAAAGAAATCGCAGCTACAAAAGCTGCTCTGTCAGATGTACACGGCTCTGAAACAGAAGTTTATGCCCGCATCGTTGGTTACTACCGCTCTGTACGCAACTGGAACAAAGGAAAGCGCGACGAATTTGATATGCGCAAAAACTTCACTCTTGAAGACAGCAAATTATACGACATCACAGAAGCCGACCAGGCATGCGCTTGCGAAGCTCCTGTAAATATGAAAGCTGAAGAAACAAAAACTGCAGAAGGAGCAGTTGCTTCTTACGAACTCTTCGTTCGCAAGACATGTCCTAACTGCCCTCCGGTAAAAGCTTACATGGCTGACGTAACTGTTCAGGGACGTTCAATCGACGTTGACTCTGAAGAAGGTCTTGCAGAAGCTGCAAAGAAAGGTGTATTCGCAGCTCCTACAGTAATCTGCTATGATGCAGACGGAAACGAAACAGCACGCTGCCACAACGTAGAAGAACTTCAGGCTGTATTCGAAAAGGTAGCCGTTACAGCTTAATAATGGCCGACCTTAACAGACCTGCCGGTGTCCTGGTAAAAACAACCCTGGTTGATTTTCCGGGACATGTGGCAACCGCCTTCTTCCTGAAAGGCTGCAACTTAAGATGCCCGTATTGTTACAATACGGGTCTTGTTTTAAATAATGAATCTGAAGAAAACCTGGTTTCGGTAAACACGCTTTTTGAACACCTGGAAAAGCGAAGGAACGTAATTGACGGGCTTGTCGTTTCCGGCGGTGAACCACTTATCAATCCATACCTCAAAGATATAATTCGTAAAGCAAAGTCTCTCGGGTATCTTATAAAAATGGACACAAACGGACTTCTTCCGGACCGGCTTGAAAGCCTTATAAAAGATCCGGAACTGAAACCTGATTTCATTGCCATGGACATAAAGACTAGTCCATTGCGCTACAGTGAAACTATGACAGGCCGTCCCCTTCCTTCTGAAAAAGAAATAATGGCAGAAGCCTTAAAAAAATCAGCAGAAGTGGTTTCTTCCCTTCCGGCAGAAAACCGTGAATTCCGTACAGTTCTTGTTCCGGGCCTCATCACAAATAATGATATTCTTGAGATCTCAAAGATTCTTCCAAAGGATGCTTCATGGCAGTTCGCCCAGTTCCGTAACGAAAACTGCCTGAATCCTTCGTATAATGAAATCCCGCCATATCTTGATAGGGCTGTAAATGAACTGGTGGATTACGCAAAAACTCTGATTCCTGGAAGTGAATTGCGCTGAAACTTTTTTACAAAAATCCCGTTTCTGCTATTGACACTAAACGGGCAAAATGTTAATCTACTAACACTTTTGGTGCCTTAGCTCAGTTGGTAGAGCATACGGCTCATATCCGTAATGTCGTAGGTTCAATCCCCACAGGCACTACCTAAAGAACTTTCCTTTTGGAAAGTTCTTTTTTTTTGCAAAAATACTCCGTACGCGAAATAAAAAAAACATTGAAAAATCCAAAATATGCAATTATAATTTAATCGAATATAGAAATCAGAGGTTCTTATGAAAAAATTACTCGTACTTTTTGCAATTCTCACCGCCTTTTCATTTGCCGCTTTTGCAGAAGAAGAAAAGTCGTCAGACGGCTGGTCACCATTGTCTTATGTAAATGTACCTGTTCTTAAAGTTCTTGAAGGAACAGAAGGATACGTTGTTATTTATCAGAAAAATCACACAGGAGTTGGAAACACTGTAATCCCTAAAGCCTGGGCTAAAGGTGATGTTGAAAAACCAAGAAAACTTAAGTTCAGAAAACTTAAGCCTGGTCTTCTTAAACCTTACATGACAGTTGTAAAGAAAGATGGAGAATTCCAGAGAGTAATTCTTACACTTCCAATGAACAAAAGTCATGAAGTCTGGGGTTCAACAAGACACGTTGAAGGTGCCGACAAGGATACCCTTGAAGAACTGGCTCTTTAATAAAACGCCTTAATCAACTAGAATATGAAGCTGTCTTCGGACAGCTTTTATTTTTTTAAATCACAAAGGATAATTCCATTATGGCAAAATTCACAAAAGACGACGCAGAAAAGTTCAGATCCTTCATAGATTCGCACAGTTTCTTTTACGTAATCGGTCACAAAGAACCTGACGGAGACTGTATTTCTTCATGTCTTGGAATTGCCGCTATCCTTGACCATTTCAAAAAGCCTTACCAGCTGCTTTCAGCAGGTCCTTTCAAACGTGCAGAAATCAAGGAATACGAAAGCCTTTTCTCCTCTGAAATGGAATTCCTTTCACAGGAAGAACGTAATGCTACCGGACTTATCATCACAGACTGTTCGGAACTTAACCGTCTTGGTGAAATTGACGGAGATTTCAAAGGCCTTGATATTTTCATCATTGACCACCACAAGACTGCAGAAACACCGGAAGGAAGCGAATCTTTCATTGATTCATCGGCTCCGGCCTGTGCATACCTTATCCAGCTTTTCTACGAAACAATAATCGGGCCTGTTCCAAAAGAACTGGCAGAAACCCTTTTCTTCGGTTTTTCAACAGACACAGGCTTCTTCCGTTTTCTTGATGAAAAGACTTCTGAATGTTTCGAAGCCGTATCACGCCTTGTAAAGAATGGCGTAAACCCAAAAGACACATACCGCAAAATGAATTCCGGCCGCCCCTACTCTACAAGAAAACTCCTTGGAATTCTTCTTTCCCGTGCCGAAACATACCTGGACGGACGCCTTGTAATTTCATACGAAACTATGAGCGACACAAAACAGTACGGCCAGAACGGACGCGATTCCGATTCATTCTACAGCCTTATGCTTTCTTCTGAAGGCGTTGAAGCAGTAGTTTTCCTCCGCCAGGAAACAGACAACAACTGCACCGGCGGCTTCAGAAGCCAGGACAAAGTTGACGTAAGTGCAGTTGCAGCAAAGTTTGGCGGCGGCGGACACAAGAATGCATCCGGAATGAGCACTGAAGGACGGGTAGAAACACTGATTCCGCAGATTGTAAAAGAATTTGCACGAATAATGTAAATCCCCTAATCAAAACGTTTTACCGTTAAGGAAATCTCCCTAAATTTCAAACTTTTCCTTATTAATTATAGTTTCTCTTCCAATAAAATTAATGTTGGTAATTTCCAACATACACAAATAAGAACCATCGGAGTGAGTAATTATGGTTAAAAGTACGTTTGATGAAATCCTTGACGATTTCAAATCTGGTAAGATTACAGTTCAGGAAGCAGTGTCCAGCACTGCTGTTGGCATTCAGAACAACAAAGCTTTGTTCAAACTTGAACATTATGATGATGACTTTGTAAGCGAGATTGTCCTGAAATTTCTGACACGAGGAAGTTCAATTTTCGAAAAGTTTGATGAAAACTACGGAAGCTTTGTAAACTACCTTATTGCCAACGTAACAGGTTACCTTAAAAGCGAAAAGAAAAAACTTGCATCAGAAGTACTTACAAAAAGAGCCTGCCAGCTTCAGCTTGAAGATAATTACAACGAATACGAAGGAAATGCTGATTTTACTCTGATCATAGACAAAAAGTTTTCAGCCCCTTACGCATGGAAGAAACCGGAAAAAGAAGAATTCCGTCAGACTGTAAAAGAATTCATGACACGTAAGAGAACAAAGAATGCTTCAAAAGCAATCATCATCATCTCATTAAAATCATGCTTCTACCTTACAGACGACATTATTGACCGCATCTGCACTAGCTTACAGCTTGATAAAGACAATTTCTATGAAGTGGTTCAGGAACTGAAGAATGACCTGGACAAAAGATTCTACAGCCGGAAGAAGATTATTGAACGCCGCAACAACGCTTTTTTCTGCCACAGAAAATACAATGCAAAGCTTGCAGCCGATAAAATCACTTCAGATTATCTAGCTGACATGTTCGAAAAGAAATACAGACGAAGTACAGAACGCTGGCAGAACATCAATTACCTTCTGAGTAAAGGTAAATTCTGTCTGAAACCAACAGACAAAAAACTGGCACAGGTACTTGGAATCTGTGAACGTCAGATCCGTTATTATATGAAGTTTATTGAAGAGCTTAAGGAAACAGAAAACCTTAAGGAACTGAACTCTGAACTTGTTTGAAGAAACTATAAGATTCTGATAAACTTTGATTGTTATGAAAATCTATCTTGCAACCGGAAACAAACACAAAAAAAGAGAAATGGCTGAACTTCTCAGCGATCACGAAATTGTAATTCCTGCAGATGAAGGAATTGCTTTTGATCCTGATGAAACAGGAACATCTTTCTACGAAAATTCGATAATCAAAGCAAAAGCCTTATATGACATCGTACACGCTCCTGTTATTGCCGATGATTCAGGCATCTGCGTGGACGCCCTTAACGGAAGACCTGGTATCTATTCTTCCCGCTATGCAGGCCCGGACTTCCCGATGGGAAAACCTGACGGAACAAAAATCTCACAGGACGAGCAGAATGTATTCCTTATCAGTGAGCTGAACAAAGCCCTGGAATCACCAAAGCCTGAATATGAAAACTTCATGAACGGTCCCCGCTCCTGCCACTACACCTGCGCTTTTGTTCTTTACATGGGCGGAGACAGACTTTACGTTGTACAGGAAACTTTTGAAGGAACACTGATTGACGATATTTCTAAACAGGCTGGAAGCGGCGGTTTTGGTTACGATCCTATCGTATTCCTTCCTGAATACGGAAAAACAGTGGCTGAAATCTCGGCTGACGAAAAGAATCTTATTTCCCACAGAGGAAAAGCTGTACGTGCCTTGAAAAAGACACTTGATTCCCTTGGAAAATAGTTCCGTAAATATTTCGCTTATATATAGTAAACTTTATAGCAAATCAAATGGGCCCTTCGACATGCTCAGGGACCATTTGAAAAATTATGAAAAATCCCTGAAAAAGCTCTTTTTCAGGGATTTTTTTTGCATTTTTTTAAAAATTTTTTCGAAATTCATTAAAGTTTTTACTTCTTTTTTCCGATAACAAGTTAGAAGTGTAATGGCTGTATCGACTTCGCAGAAGCAGCAGCCAACGCTTTAGCAAAGATGTGTATATGTAGCCTTGTAAACATTACACAATCTTTGCGATTTTTAGGCAGAAAGGATTCTGCCTGTTACACATATTCCAAGGAGGAATACTATGGTTATCAACCACAACATGTCGGCAATGTTTGCCAACCGTCAGCTGGGAGTTACAGGACTTGATCTTGATAAAGACATGTCAAAACTGTCTTCCGGAATGAGAATTAACCGTGCAGGTGACGATGCATCAGGACTCGCAGTATCTGAAAAGATGCGCAGCCAGATCCGCGGACTCAACCAGGCTTCACAGAACGCTTCAAACGGTATCAGTTTCATTCAGACAACAGAAGGTTATCTGCAGGAAACAACTGATATCCTCCAGCGCATTCGCGAACTGGCAGTTCAGTCATCAAACGGAATCTACTCGGATGAAGACCGCATGCAGATTCAGGTAGAAGTTTCATCACTTGTATCTGAAGTTGACCGCGTTGCTTCTTCAGCTCAGTTCAACGGAATGAACATGCTTACAGGTCGTTTTGCCCAGGCCACAGGAGAAAATGTTGTTACAGCTTCTATGTGGTTCCACATTGGTGCAAACATGGACCAGAGAACTCAGGTTTTCATCGGTACAATGAGTGCTACAGCCCTCGGACTTCTCGATGGCTCAGAAAACAAGATGTCTCTGTCTACACCGGAAGATGCCAACCGTGCAATCGGCGTTCTTGATGAAGGACTCAAAAAGATCAACAAACAGAGAGCTGATCTTGGTGCTTACCAGAACCGCCTCGAATTCACTGTAAAGGGATTGAACATTGCAGCAGAAAATCTGCAGGCTTCTGAATCACGCATCCGTGATACAGACATGGCCGCACAGATGGTAGAATTCACAAAGAACTCTATTCTGCAGCAGGCAGGAACAGCTATGTTGGCTCAGGCCAACTCTCAGTCTCAGAACGTTCTTTCTCTCCTGAGATAGTTCGTTTTGTAATTGACCTGCCCTCCTTCGGGAAGGCAGAGTTTGCTTAATACATTCTTGTCTTTGCTCAATTAGTGTATTATACTATAAATACTGTGGAGATATTTAATATCTTCGCAGTATTTATATGCACGGTGTTTAATCTGTTCTTAATTAATCAAATAAGATCAAATCAAAAAACACCACATTGCTGGAAAAAAATGACACAGATTCAGATGTGTCTTGTTCTTTGATATTAGTGCCCGCCTGTTTTTGCAGGTGACCGCAGAAAAAGTGTGTTTGTAATAATTTAACAGACACCCTTTTCCTGCGGTAATAGGACTGAAACTGTTGTGGGGGCGCAAAACCACACCAGCCTGCACCTGCAGGAGCCGGAAACAAGATGTTTCCTGACTTTTAAGTGAACATGGAGGGCACAACTATGATTATTAATCACAATATGAGTTCGCTCTATGCAGACCGTGTATTGGGTATTTCAAATGACTCAATCATGAGAAACATGGAAAAACTCTCTTCTGGCGAACGCATCAACCGCGCAGGTGATGACGCTTCTGGACTCGCTGTATCTGAAAAGATGCGCAGCCAGATCCGTGGTCTGAACCAGGCAAGCCAGAACATTCAGAATGGAGTATCATTCATTCAGACTACTGAAGGATACCTGAACGAAACAACAGATATTCTCCAGAGAATCCGCGAACTGGCAGTTCAGTCAGCAAACGGTATCTACAGCGAAGAAGACCGCATGCAGATTCAGGTAGAAGTTTCACAGCTTGTAACTGAAGTTGACCGCATCGCTTCATCAGCTCAGTTCAACGGAATGAATATGCTTACAGGTCGTTTTGCAGAAGCTGGAGATGCAGTAATGCAGTTCCAGATCGGTGCAAATATGGACCAGAACACTCGTGTATACATCGGAACAATGAGCGCAACAGCTCTTGGTCTTAAAGGTGCACAGGGTGGAGATGAACAGATTTCAATCGGTTCACCTGAAGAAGCAAACATGGTTCTTGGTACTGTTGACGAAGCTCTTAAGGCAGTTAACAAACAGCGCGCAGACCTTGGTGCTTATCAGAACCGCTTTGAAATGGCTGCTAAAGGCATTAACATTGCTGCTGAAAACACTCAGGCTTCTGAATCACGCATCCGTGATACAGACATGGCTAGAGAAATGGTTGACTACACAAAGAATGCCATTCTTACTCAGGCCGGAACTGCTATGCTGGCACAGGCAAACGCTTCTTCACAGAACGTACTTGGACTGCTTCAGTAGTTAAAAACAAACTAAAGAGATTTCTGGATGTCATCTTTTTGGTTTTAATAGATTGGGAGGGGTGCGCCCCCCTCCCGGTTTATTTTTTTTTTGTGCGAATCATTTTCCACGGACGGAAAAGATTCAATATGGTGGGAGTTTATTATTAGGAGGAACCTATGAACACGATCAATTCAGCGGTTCAAAATCTGGCAATGGAAGGCCAGTCTCTGTATCAAACAAGCTTAAAACGTGAAACAACAGCTCCACAGGCTGTAAATCCTGTAATCCAGAGCGGTGCCGAAGTAGCACAGAACATTGAACGCGACATGGCACAGACTAAAGCTGACATTCAGGATATACAGAAAATGTCAGAGATTACTTCCGGCAGAAAACTTCAGTTCAGCGTAAACAAAGAACTGGGAAGCGTGATTGTCACAATTGTTGACTCGAATACAAATCAGGTTGTTAAGGAGATTCCATCTGAGGATATGCAGCGTTTGAAAATCAGAATCAGAAAAGCAATCGGATCGCTTTATGACAAAATGATTTAATCTGCTTCTTCAGAAATAGATTATGGCTGGAATAAATATCCCGGGCGTCACAGATCAGTATAAATCCAACGAAACTGTTGAAAAACTCATGCAGATTGAGCGTATTCCGCTTAACCGCGAACAGAAGACTCTGGATGAATACAAGTCACAGAAAGACGCCTGGAGGGATGTTAACAGACTTCTTACTTCTCTAAGAGACAGCACGAAGACACTGTACTCCTTTGAAAACCCTTTTAATAACAAGCTTACTACCTCAACCGACGAATTTGCCATAACTGCAGAAGCCAACCGTTCTGCACAGATTCAGTCTTTTAAAATCGACGTAATTCAACCGGCGGAAGCTGACCGCTTCCTTTCTTCGGAACTTGAAAATGACTTCAAGGTTCCGTCAGGTACATATACTTTTAAAGTTGGCGAAAAACAGCTTACATTCAACTACCGCGGGGGAAATCTGAAAGATTTTTCAGAAGCCATAAATAAGCGCGGAAAAAACATCGTAAAAACAATGATTGTCGGCGCAAGTGCCGGAAAGAAAACTCTTCTTGTAGAAGCCCTTCAGACTGGAAAAGAAAACCAGATTGTTTTTGAAGATGATTCAAAGAAGTTTTTTGAATCTATCGGGACAATCTCCCCTGCAAGATCTGAAGCAGCGGCAATGGAAAATTCCGAAAAAGCCATTTCCCGCATTACAAAAATCGAAGACGAAGGCCGTATGCCGTCCCTTACAGAAAAAAACGTAACATACAGCCAGAATAAATATACTCTTGAACCGAGAGGCGCTTTTAAGATCGACCTTCCGGCTAATGTAAAAAACAACCAGAACATTCATATTTCTTTTACCGTATCAGCAGAGCCGGTAGAAGACATAACAGAAGCCCTGAATCAGAAAGCCTCAGCACCGGAAATTCCGGGTCTTAGTTCTGCAGAGTTTGGTGGAATTACAATCGAAAGTTTTGGTTCTGAAACACTTCTGAAGATTCCGGAAACACCACCGGTTCCTCTCGAAGAAATCAAGTCGGAAAGAATCATCTACGCAATCATGAAGGATGGAAGCGAAAAACTCATTTCCACCCGTGATGTTCTTGAAAAGGAAGCAAAGATTGATCTGGACCTTTCTGAATACCAGGGGCTTTCCTCAGTTGAAATCAGAAACAAGAATACCGGTCACAAAGTTTTTGTAACAGACATGATTACTTATGACCCTACAGTAAAAACCGGTTACCAGCCAAACAACGCAATTTCCACTGCAAAAGATGCAGTCATCAAATACGAAGGAATTACAATCTCCCGTCCTACAAATGACATTGACGACGTAGTTCCGGAAATCACCCTTCACCTTCACGAAAAAACTGAAAAGACAGCAACCCTTTCTGTAAAACCAGATACAGATGCTTCAAAACAGGCTCTTATTGATTTTGTAGGAAAATACAATCAGGCCGTTGCTGAAATCAATATTCTTTCACAGGACAAAGAAGACATCATCAACGAACTGGAATACCTTTCGGATGATGAAAAAGATAAAGAGCGTGAAAAACTCGGTATGTTCCTTACAGAGTTTTCACTTACTTCTATCAAAAGCAATATGTCGAATATCATTTCAGGGGATTACCGTTTTTCTGACTCTGCTGAAGTTACCATGCTGAACCAGCTTGGAATAGCTACAAACGCTTCAGGATTTTCCGGAAGTTACTCACAGTCACGCCTTCGCGGGTACCTGGAAATAGATGAAAAAAAACTGGACAGTGCGCTGGAAAACCATCTTGACGACATCAAAGCTCTTTTCGGTTACGATTCCGACGGAGACCTGATTATTGATTCAGGAATTGCTTTCAAACTTGATAAACAGATCGGGGCTTATACCCAGACAGGCGGAATTCTTGCTCTTAAGACTTCTTCCCTGGATACAAAAATCAAGAGTTCTGAAAAACGTATTACAACCCTTGAAAACCAGCTGGCAGAAACTGAAGCCAATTTACGCATTAAATACGGTCAGATGGAAGGTGCTTTGAACAGTCTTGAAGGCCAGCAGAACGCAATATCAAACTTTACAAAACAACAGCAGAATAACCGATAATCAAACGAGGATAAATTATGGAATTTTATATAAACGGAAATCTTACAGACGTTACTCTTGAAGAAGAAAAGACAGTTGGCGATGTTCTCACATCATTTGCCCGCACCTGCGACGAAAACCGCGCTGCAGTTACAGGCATTGTAGTAAACGGCAAACAGATTACTGCCGACATCTTTGACGAAGAAGCAAAAGCAGAACTAACTTCTGACACAAAATTCGAATTCGATGTAATTACAGAAAATGCTGTAAAAGAATCTTTCGAAAAACTTTCAGAACTTTTCAGCTCACTTTCTTCCGAAATGGAAGAAATCCCTACTCTTTTCATGAACGGAAAAGGAAGTTCTGCCCACGAATCAATCAAACGCCTTGCAGACAGCATTGATCAGTTCTGTCACATTGCTGCCCTTGCCTCTCTTTTTCCGGAAACATTTACAAACACAAAAATCGCAGACAAAAGTTTTTCTGACTTCTTTGAAGAATTCTCACCGGTCCTTGCCGATTTTGAAGGTGCACTTCAGTCCAACGATACAGTTCTTGTAGGGGACCTTTGTGAATACGAAATCTGTCCGAGACTCAGAGAAATCTCAAAAGCTTTAAGCAGTATCTAACAGAAGATCTGATACCTTCAGGAGGACACCATGGGAACAGGTTCAACAATTCTGGCACGCCAGTCAGGCGGCATATACTTTCCGATTGTTCTAGCCCTTATTCTCTGCGGAATTGCCCTTATAGTTTTCTTCATCGTAAAGCAGATTCAGGCAAGCCATCAGACTCCGGAATATCTTGAGCATGAAAAACAGCGCCCTACAAAACCTGCAGATATAAAGAAAACCAGAATCAAATATAATCTTTCTGCAAAGGAAGCTGCTCTTCTCTGGAATATCTGCAGCTACACACAGGCTCCTAACATTTACTTTCTTCTCCACGATGACGACAAAATTCAGGAAATCTTCCGTACCTACTATCTTCACATTACTGAAGCAGGTGCTGATACTCCATCTCTGATTGCTTTTTTTGAACTCCGTTACAAAATGGAATGTGCACTCGCCCTTACTTCAAAAATTTCAGATACTACCCTTTTCCCTGACGGTGCAAGTGTATTCTACATAAATGACCATGGTGAACTTTTCCCGTCTACTATCGTTACGAATTCAAAGAATTTCCTTCAGCTTGAAATTTCAAAACCACTTTACGAAAATGAAAACATCCGTCCTGAACCTCTCAAACGTGCAAAGTTCATGTTCAAAAGCCCTTCAGGAATGACCTATCTTTTTGCTTCACGTCCCGTTCGTTATGCGATTGAAAACGAAAGATGCTGTATGTTCATTTCTCATTCTTCTAATCTTTTTACCCAGACAAAACGTACATCAAAGCGTCTTTCTGTAAAAACTGACTGTACTTTTTCTGCTGTAAAACAGATTTCTTCCAAAGGAAAAGATATGTACACTCCTTCGGAAAACCAGTACAAGGGACTTATGATCAATATTTCAGGCGGCGGATGCTGTATCCACTCTTCCCTTCCTGTTGTTGAAAAGCAGAAGATTATTGTTTACTGCCCTGAAGTAGGACTTGATGAAAAAACAGTGGGAATTATCCGTCACACACGTAAAGTTGAATCCACCGGAAAATATGCAATGCATATTCAATTCGAAAATATGAATCCTGAAGTTCTTGTAAAGATTTATTCTTTTGTTTACAAATTTGAACTACAGGAACAAATTTGATATAATAGAGATATCTATGAAGATTCTTGAATTACTGAATTTGGAACGTGAAGAAGGACAGATTTTCTACCTCAGAAAATATACCTGTAATGCGGTTATTGAACTTCCAACAACCAAGTTCGAAACACCAGTATCATTCTCTATAGAAACTACACCGTTTGGAGTAAGGAACATTGACCTTTCTTTCATTGGAAGTGTTAATTATCCTATTATTCCTGTAAAAAAAGCACTCAAAGAATTCATCCTCCAGCAGGATATAGAAGGTTTTTTACCGTGCTGACATTCCACACAAACAATCCGGAAGAGACTATCGCCCTTGGCGAAAGGATCGGAAACAGACTCAAAAAAGGCGATATTATAGCCATGCAGGGAACTCTTGCCGCCGGCAAGACAACTATTACCAAAGGAATTGCAAAAGCTCTTGGCATATCGGACAACATTACAAGTCCTACGTTCTGCCTGATTTCTGAATATGAAGGCAAAATGCCCCTTTATCATATGGACGTTTACCGCCTTGAAGGAACAGATGACTTTGAAAATCTTGGAACAAACGATATGCTTTACGGCGACGGTGTTTCTATCATTGAATGGAGCGAAAAGATAATGGACGCTCTTCCAAGAAAGACCATCATCCTGAAACTGGAACCTCATGATGACGGTTCCCGAACAATTACTATTGATAACTGGAATAACGGAGAGATATAAAAAATGAACGGCCTTGCTGTAGATTCAAGTATTACAAAACTTACTGTTGCTGCAAAAAATGATGATCATACAGTTACAGCTTCCTATGATATCGGAATGAAACAGTCTGAGACTCTGCTTCCTGCCATTGAGTACGTTATGCAGAAAGCAGGGCTTTCTCCTTCTGACCTGGACTATACTGTAATCTGCAAGGGCCCGGGAAGCTTTACCGGACTCAGACTTGGTTTTGCAGCCGTAAAAGCTTTTGAAACTGCAAACAAGACTCCTCTTTACGGTGTTTCTACACTCAAGGCAAACGCATATTCATTTGAATCTTTCGGAAAAACAGTAGTTTCTATCATTGATGCAAAAAAAGACCGCTTCTATGCAGCCTCTTATAACGACGGAACAGAAAAGATTCCTGAGGGTGACTATCCTTACGAAAAACTTGCAGAATTAATCAATAATTCTACTGATGGCGAAATCATTCTGGCAGGGCCGAAGGCAGACTGCCAGGTTTTCTGTGAATGCATTTCCCCTCTTCTGAAAGGAATTTCTGTAAAAGTTCCGAATACACTTCCACCTGCTACAGACGCCCTTCTTGCAATAGCAGAAAAAGACATTTCTTCAGGAGTTTCCCCTCTTCAGGAATACGACGGCCCGGTATATCTTCGTGCTTCAGAAGCCGAAGAAAAACTTGGACAGAAATAATCCCTATGATCGATCTTGAAGAACTGAAACACCAGCTGAACCCGGAACAATTCAAAGCTGTAAGTACAATCAACGGCCCAATTCTCATTATTGCGGGAGCCGGAAGCGGCAAGACCCGCGTTATTACTTACCGTATTGCCCACATGCTTGATTCCGGTATCCCACAGAGCCAGATTCTGGCCCTTACCTTTACGAATAAAGCAGCAAAGGAAATGGAAACCCGTATCAAGGAACTTACAGGAAAGAAACTCCAGAATCTTACTGTTTCCACTTTTCATGCATTTGGTGTACGTGTTCTCCGCCAGGACATAGACAAACTTGGTTTCAGAGAAAACTTTTCCATTTATGATGAAACAGACAGAACAGCCCTGATTAAAGAATGCGGCCGGGAACTGAAATTCAGCCAGGATGCACTGGACACCTACATGATCGGGAATCTTTTTTCAAACATAAAGACCGGCAGAAAAAACTGGGAAACTGCAAATGACATGTACCGTCCTCTTTACGAAAGCTATCAGGAAGGACTGAAGCTTTATAACGCAGTTGATTTTGACGATCTTATTGTCCTTCCGATCAGACTCTTCAAGGAACATCCTGACGTTCTTGAACGCTACAAGGAACGTTTCAAGTACATCATGGTTGATGAATTCCAGGATACCAGCCATCAGCAGTATGAACTGATGCATCTTCTGGCTCAGGATAACGTTGCCGTAGTTGGTGATGACGACCAGAGTATTTATTCCTGGCGAGGTGCCGATTACCAGAACATCCTTTCATTCGAAAAAGATTTTCCGAACGTACAGGAAATCCGCCTTGAACAGAACTACCGCTCAACGGAAACAATTCTTGAAGCGGCAAACGGTGTAATCAGTCACAATACAAACCGCAAGGACAAAAAGCTCTGGAGCGGAAACGGCGGTGGAAAACCAATCGAAATTTTCATGCCGGAAAACGAAACCGATGAAGCGGCTTTCATTGCTGAAAGTATTCTTGGAATTGCCATGGAAGAAAAACGCAAGTACGACGAATTCGGTGTTCTTATCCGTGCAAATACACAGAGCCGTTTTCTGGAAGAAGCATTTCTTGAAAACAACATTCCTTATACAATGAGCGGCGGAACTTCGTTCTTTGAACGAAAAGAAATCAAAGACGTTATCAGCTACTTGAGGGTCATTGCAAACCACGATGATGACATAAACCTGCTCAGAATAATAAACACTCCGCGAAGAGGTATCGGCCGTGCAACAATTCAGATGATGAACGATGCTGCTGACCTCAACGGGTGTACTTTGTGGAATGCCATCAAGTATCTGCTTGAAGCAGAAAATTCCCCGGCCAGTGATACAGTAAAAGAAGATCTTCAGGGCTTTGTAGACATAATCGAAAGCAACCGTACAAAACTTTTGAGCGGAAGAGGTCTTCACCAGAAAGTACGTAACCTTGTGGAAGAAATCAACTACAAAGATTATCTGATGCTGGAAAACCAGAAAAGTGAAAAGGCCTACGCTTTCAAGCTCAAGAACATTGAATTTCTTCTGAGTTCAATGGAAATGTGGGAAAACAATCCCGACAACAACAATCCGAACCTCTTCAATTATCTGAACCGAATCACACTTCTGAGCCGCGATGACATGAACGATGAAAACGATAAGGGAAAGGTAAACCTTATGACTATCCATGCTTCTAAAGGACTTGAATTCCCTGTAGTTTTCATTGCGGGAGTTGAGGAAGGACTTATTCCTCATGCACGAAGCGTTGAAGATAACGGCGGAAACGTGGAAGAAGAAAGAAGACTTTTCTATGTTGCAATTACCCGTGCAAGAAACAAACTGGTGCTTACATCCTGCTTAAAGAGAAGAAGACAGATGAGCATAGTGGAAAGTGAACCGTCCCGCTTCCTGGATGAAATTCCGCCGAACCTGGTAGAATATCACGAACCAAGCGCACCGCTTACAGAAGAACAGGGCCACGACATCTTCCAGAACATGCTGGCAAGCTTCAAGGCCCAGATGGGACAATAAGGATCAGGCTACGTTCTTTGCCTGTTCCCTGATATTTTCAATACAGTCTTTCGCCGTAATTACGACTGCCCCTACTTCCGCACTCTGATTTTTGCTTCCGATAGTGTTGATTTCACGGTTGATTTCCTGACAGAGGAAATCCATCTTTTTTCCCGGGTACGGATTTTCCTGCATTTCTTTACGCATGGCTTTTAGATGGCTCTTCAGCCTTACAATTTCTTCATTGATTGTATACTTTACAAGCATGGCGGCTGTTTCAGTCATGATGCGGTTCTGATCTGCATTTTCGCCAAGAAGTTCATTGAATTTTGCAGTAATCAGTTCTTTAAAATGGTTTTCCATAGCAGGCTGCCATGAAGCAAAGCTTTCGGCACATTCATCAAGTTTAGAAAGCTTAAGAAGAAGGTCTTCTGCAAGGTTGGCTCCTTCACGAAGACAGTCTGCCTGGTGTTTTTCAAGGCTTTCTTTAAGAACAGGAGTTACCAGATCTTTATAGAAATCAGAGTCATAATTTGAAACAACATTCAGAACACCCGGCTGGGAAACAATAAGGCTTAACGGAATCTTGTCATCATCCATACCGCAGGCACGGCTGATTTCTTTCATGGCATTCATATATGTTACGGCTGCTGCAATGTCGGGACTAACAACGTTTGAACTCTGAAGTTCCTTTACGCGAATATATACGTCAACTTTTCCGCGCATTATTTTATCTGTGATAAGGGTACGGAAGAAACTTTCGGCTCCGTTCAGAAAAGGTGGAAGGTTTATTGAAAGGTCAAGAAATCTTGAGTTTACTGATTTTATTTCCACGCTTACAACGGCTTTTTCTGTTGAGACCTCGGTGTAGGCGTATCCTGTCATGCTTGTCATAATATTTTCCTGCTATAAGTTTAGTGTCTGTTGATTTTTCCAACTCTTGCCAGAGGCAGAAAGCGGAAGAAAGGTTTACCAAGGATATAC
The DNA here is from genome assembly GCA_045617385.1 of Treponema sp. Lineage (GTDB taxonomy): Bacteria > Spirochaetota > Spirochaetia > Treponematales > Treponemataceae > Treponema_D. Next base: position 76,336 of record JAZLIM010000105.1, on the reverse strand, counting down.
TTCTTGTTCAGATACTGTGGTGCCATCATTGAATAGTAAGTCACTGAAAGAGGATCCTTTTCGTAAAGAGGTTTTAAAACCGTGTCATACGAATGGCGGAGATCAAGGGAATTGAAACGGTTGTCTCCCATCATGAAGTAACAGTTCTTTGGAATATAGACTGCATTTCCATCTGCATCGTTTGGCGGGAATACCGGCATATTACGCATATCAAGGTGGCTGTCTATCTGGATATACCAGTTCAGCTTTTCAGCAAGTTCCAGATTACGGTTAATGGTTTCATCCTTCTTCCACTCTACGCTTGAAACTCCTGACGTAATGAGTTCTGCATTACGCAGTACCAGTGCCCCAAAAGCCGCTTTGGTCATTACATTCAGGCGGAAATTGCTTTCAGAATAAACATCACGGATTTCATTACGGTAAGGAATCCAGCTTGTCATGAACTTTGAGAACCATTCAAGTCCGCCTTCCTGTGTCATTATGCGGATTGTAAGCTCATAGTTGTCACGGAAAAGATCGTATTCAAAAAGTCCGGGAGCCTTGAATTTTCCGGCCTCAGTCTTCTTGCAGTACTGAGCCATACTGCGTGAAATTTCTCGGCACTGGAATTCTGCAACTGAAAGATCGTAATTACGGCGTTCTTCTTCAAAATCAATCATGTACTGATATTCATTTTCAGTAAGAGGGAATGTCTGAATTCCACGGCGTGTACGCTTGTCTGTTGAATTCAGGTTCCAGCAGGCAAAGTCTTCTTTTTCGGGAACCGGTTTGAAAACATCAGAATCTTTTGTACGGGTGTAAAGAACACCATCCTGCATTACAAGCTGCTCCCCTTCAAGGCCGCACACTCGCTTTACAAGAGGATCAGCCTTCATTTCACCGTCTTCATCCTTATTCAGATTCACCATCATGAAAGTCATCATGTAAACCATCTGGCTCCAGACAGTTTTGATTTCACTTTTACGGTCCAGGGTATAATGAGGATTACGAAGGACTACGATATCTCCGCGTTTGTATTCCGTAAAAGCCGGAAGACCTACGTCAGTAAGCGGGAATTTTGGACCGCTTCCAACCTTTTCTACGATTACACGGTCTTTTACAAGAAATTCAGGAACCATTGATTCTGAAGGAATAACGTAAAGCTGGAAAGTAAATACCTGGAAAATGAATACCAGGAATACTACCTGTAAAAGAGCATCTACCCAGTCTACAATTTCAAAACCAAGTCTTTTCAAGCCTTTTGGTTTACGGCGTTCCTGACAGGTTTCATTCCAGAAACTCTTGAAGTTTTCTGTACGTTTTTCAGACATATAGTACTGGACTACAAAACTGAAAATAAAAGCAAGAACCCACAGAAGTGCCAGAATGAGATCAAGAACATAAGGAAAAGCTTCTTTCCCGGACTGTTTTAGGATAAAGGCAAGATGATAAACTGTTGGGGAATACTGAACAATTTTAAGAACAGGGAAAAAGTATTTCTGATTTCTGGTTTTAAGAAGCCCGAAAAAACCGGTCCACACAAAAAAACAGGTAAAAACAAGACAGACAGGGAATGCAAGAAGTGAAACATCTGCACGGAAACTTACAGAAAAAACAGTAAAAAGGACAGAAACTGCTAAAAGAATCAGAAGACTTAATCTGAAACCTTTCAAATACTTTGTGTTATTCATATATTTAAATATAGCAGAATTTTGGGGAATAGACTATAATATAGGTATGGAAAAAGAAATCCTGAATACAACATCAGCACTTGATATGCTTGACGGTGAAACCGAACTCTACAAAATGCTTCTTGATGCATTCATCAAGGACTGTCCATCCAGCCTGGATTCCATTGCCGAACTGATTTCTCAGGACAAAAAGGAAGAAGCAAGACAGGCTTCCCACAAAATCAAGGGCGCTGCCAGCCAGATTGGTGCTGAACAGCTTACATTTGCCCTCCAGTACCTGGAAGATGCCCTTAAAGGCCGCATGACAGGTCATATCGAAGCTCTGCAGAAAAATGCAGACTTCGTTTTCGGGAAAACAATTACTTACATTACAGACTTCCGTAAAAGTTTCTGAAATTAGCGTATAAACTTTCAGAAAACATAAACATATCTTTTTCTCCCCTTAGATCTGCTGCCTTGCCGTATACTTTCTGAATATCGCTAAGGGGAGTATATTTTTCCCCTTTAAGAAACTGAAACGGTGCATCTGTTTCAAGCAGAAGATTTTGCAAAGGTATCTTAGAAACAATTTCTATTGCTTTTTTATTTCCATTCAGAATCTGTTTTCCGAAACTGAAGTAACAGACAATTCCCCTTTTCAAAAAACTTTCCGCTTCAACAAGACTTCCCATAAAAGAGTGGAACAAGACAGCCGGAAGTTTCTTAAGTTCATGACTGTATTCAAACAAAAGATGATTTCCTTTTCGGGAGTGGATTACAAGAGGTTTATTGTATTTTAGAGCCAGTTCCAGCTGGTTTTCAAAAACTATTTTCTGATCTTGAAGCTTGGTCCGGTATTCTTCTGTATATAAATCAAAGCCGCACTCTCCTACTGCTGAAATCTTCCCTTTTTCAAGAAGCTCTTCAAGAAAGGCCAGAAGATTTCTTTCGGGACTCTGCGGATGAATTCCAAATGAAAGGGGAAATCCAGCTCCGCTGTCTTTTGAAAACAAAAAATCAGATTCAGAATGGCAGCTTGTACAGCCCGTCCATTTTTCAGGAAATGATATTTCTTCAAAACGTGACAAAGAAGAAAGATGAAAATGTGCGTCACAATAGAAAATTTTTTCTAACATTTTTTTTATTATAACCGACAAATAATGTATAAGTATGATTTTTTTGGAGGCAAAAATGAAAAGTTTTTCACTCAAAAGTATCGGCTCTAGACAGGACTATCTTACAATTGTACGCGAAATGGACGACGGTTATGTAGTACGCATTATCCGTGATATGGACGGTTACGAAGACGTAAAAACTGATTACATCTCAAAAGAACTGTTTGAAAGCTGTATCCGTACAGGTTATCTTACAGAAATCAAAGAAGCTGTTGCAGTATCTGCATAGGCTTTGCACAAATCTTCCTACTTCAAAAGCACTCTTTGATCCTGATACTTAGCGTTCAAGGAGTGCTTTTCCAAGTTTCCAGTTATCGCCGGCTCCCATTGTTACAAAAAGAATGCCGTCAGGATAACGGGAATCTTTTTCTCCTTCACAAAGTTCCTTTGCATAATCAAAAGCATCCATAATTTCTTCAAAATAACGGACATCCTTTGAAAATTTCTTTGTCTCTTCGTAAAGAGTCTTTCCCGTAATGTTAAAATCTTCAGGATTTTCGCGGGCCGAAGAATAGATTTTATGAAGGATTACCTGGTCCGCAGCACCGAAACTTCCGGCAAATTCAGAAAGAAGGCTCTGTGTTCTTGAATAGGTGTGACTCATAAAATCTACAATGATTTTTCGGCCTGAATAGAATTCACGGAATCCTTCAAGAGTTGTCTTCACGGCAGTCGGATGGTGGCCGTAATCGTCTATTACAGTAACAGGAACTCCCTTAGAGTTTGTAAAGCTTCCGATGATTTCGCTCCGGCGTTTTCCACCAGAAAAATTCATAAGTCCTTTACGGATCATTTCAATATATGACTGAATTTCAGAAGAAGAAATATCGGCATTTTCCGGAATGTTTCCGTTCTGTACCAGAAGACGCCAGCACAATGCAACAGCTGCACAGGCATCCATTACTTCATGCTTTCCAGGAACCTTAAGAGAAAAATCACCGAGCCCCTTCACAGAAAAACGGTTTTCTTCGTTCTGTACGCCTTTATATGAAAGACAGAACATTCCGTCTGCTTTTGTTCCGTATGGAATAAGGTTAAGATCCGGGCGTTTTTCTTTTACAATGCCCGCAACTTCTACAGCACCTTTATCGTCTGCACAGTAAATGAAATCTTCCCCTGAAGGAAGCATAAGGGCATAATCTACAAAGGCATCGCGGATACTTTCATAAGTCGGGTAAAAATCCTGGTGATCTGGTTCTACTGAAGTAAGGATAATCTTTTTAGGATTGAAGCTCATGAAATGGCGCTGGTATTCACAGGTTTCGGCTACAAAATAAGTAGAACCCTTTCCCCCTTCTTTTTCCGAAGCTTCAGAAATTTCATCTACCAGAGGTGAAGTACATGTACAGGTATTCCCGAATGAGTTGATGATTGAACCGGCCAGTGTCTGGGCAGGAAGCGGAAGTTCCTTAAGGATTGTTCCGGTAAGTCCTGTTGTAGAAGTTTTTCCGTGAACTCCGGAGATTCCGCATGAATAGCTTAGAGCGGAATAAAGCCCCAGAGCTTCGGTATAGAGAAGACATGGAACACCTTTTTTTACGGCAGCAATAAGGTCCGGACATCTGTCTTTTTTGTATGCGGCAGAATAAACAACATACTGGACTTCATCAGTTATATTGTTTTCCGAAAAAGGCTTTGCCTTGATTCCAAGAGTATCCAGAATCTGGTCAGTATAAAAACGTTCGGAAACATCGCTTCCCGTAATTACTGCGCCTTTATGGAAAAAGATTTCAACCAGGGCAGCCATACCGGTGCCCTTGATGCCTACAAAGTGGATGTGAATTCCCTGAAGATTTTCGGGTAAAGAAATGCTGTTCATAAGACTAAGTGCGTCTGACAGGATTCGAACCTGCTACCACCGGATTCGAAGTCCGGTGCTCTATCCAGATGAGCTACAGGCGCAAGGTATTTAAAATTAAAAAGGGTGCCTGGTGGGGATCGAACCCACGACAACCAGATCCACAATCTGGCGCTCTACCGCTGAACTACAGGCACCGTAAACAATTAAATGTTATGTTAATTTATCAAAAACGGGAGCTTTAGTCAATGTCTGAACTCCCGATTTTTCAAAAGTTTTACTGATTCTCTACGTAAAGCATGATAGTAAAGAACGAAGTAAGAACGCTCAAAGTGGTTGTAACAACCGGAGCGTATGTGTTGAAATAATATGTAAATGCGTTTGTTGAAGCAGTAATTGTAGTTTCAGGAGTAATAGGATCCCCCTTCTTGAGAACCTTTCCATCAGCATCAACAATCTTTACTGCATGACCTGAGTTCATGGTTTTATCAAAACCACCTGCAAGGCCTACATAGTAGTCCCATCCGCGGTCTTTGATGTACGGATAGCGGCCAGGAATCTTTACAGCTCCGGCAACCGTAACGAAGTACTGCTTGAAAGGAATTTCAAGAGTATCGTATGGTTCAACAATAAGGTCAGAATAATATGTAACGTCATAAAGAATCTTATTGATATCAATTGCGATTCTTTCACCGTTACGGATAACATATGCTTTATCAAGGTCACTGTTTGCACCGAACATATTGCGGATTGAACGGATGAAGAATGCGTAGTTTGTCTTTTCGTTGATCTGGACTGGAATACGGTTCATGGCCCCTGCAGATACGGCGTCTCCCGAGAAAATGGCACCTTCAACGAATACAGTTGAACGAAGTTCGTTTACATTTGAAATATAAACAGTGTCATGGTCAAAAAGCTTATAGTCATCTACAAGGACATCTTCGGTAAGATAGTTCATGTAGGTACTTTTAATTCCCTGGTTGTATCGTGTAACGGAAATTCTTGAGTTATCAGCAAAGTCTGTAAGTCCGTCACCGTAGTATTCTGTAAGCTTCTTAAGGTTTTCCCCTTCAAGAAGTTCATAAGTTCCAGGACGGCGGACTTCTCCAGAAACAGTTACACGGCGGCCGGCTTTGTTTATTGTAATTACATCACCCGGACGTACGTATGGATCTTCAGAAAGATCTCCGAAACGTTTTGCAAGGAAAAGGTCGTATGTATCTGTTTTACCGTTCAGAGAGGTAACCTGAACGTTTCTTGTACTTGAATAGCCTGTAAGGTATGGCCCGATTACAGCACTGAGTCTTGTAAGTGCCCAGGCTTCGGCAGTAGAAGTTTCCCCTACTTCCCCTTTTATTGTAAGTGTGAAAACTGCAGGGGTTGTAAGAACAAACTGAACACCACTCATAGGTGCATTTTTTGTTACGATAGTTTCAACCTGGTTTTTCAGCTGGTTGAAGGTGAGTCCTTTTGCGTCAAGAATGGCAAAGTTTGCAACACGGATTCTGTAAGTTGTATCAACACTGATTACGTAAGTTACCGGAGCTCCGTTAAGAGCAAATGCCAGGGTGTAGATATCACCGGCTGTAACCGGGTAATCATTTGAGCTCATGGCAAGCTGAGGAGTAATATCAAGGTGAGATTTTACCTTTTCAGACTCCCCTTTTTCCATAAGGTCTTTTATACTTGTCTGGGCAGAAAGACCTGCTCCAAGAACCATACAAAAAAGAAATGCTAATGCTTTATATGCTTTTTTCATAACTTGATTCCCGCTTATTTTCCTGTAAGTTTTCTCATGGCTTCAGGATCGTTTTTGATATTCTTGAGGGCATTCAGAAGGAATGCAAGGAATACGGAAATAAATCCGCCTGCAAATGTAAGGATGATACAGAGTTTTCCGCGGCTTGGTTCAGATTTCTGGTCTGGAACCTGTGCCCGTTCCAGAACCTGGAAAAGCGGTGTTTCACTTGCCAGGTTGATTTTAAGAATCTCATACTGGCCTTTAAGGCTTGTATAAACCTGCTGCTGGGCAGAAAGTTCAAGACGTTTCATGCTTGCATCAAGCATAACGCTCGGAGCATTGCTTGCGCTGTATACATTTGAAACCGAATTTTCAATCTGGTGGATTTCTTTTTCAAGACGGAGGATTTCTTCGTAGCTTGCCTGGATATTGTCTTCAAGATTTTTCTTTTCAAGAAGATTTGAGTCCAGTCCCAGTTCGTAAAAACGGTTTTCAAGGTAAGAAACTGTATAGTTTACAACTTCACAGGCAAAAACAGGGTCAATGTCTTTAAAGGAAACTGTAAATACTCCTGTATCTTTATCGTAGTCGGCATTAAGAACTTTCTTCAGTGCTTTTCGGCTGGAAGCTTTTGGTGATTTTTTGATTTCATATCTTTCAATAATTCCGAATTTGTCTGTAACTGAATCAAGGAAGGAATCAGACTGAACAAGATAGCTTGCAAGGGAGCTTGTAGAAGAACCGCCGCCTGCACTGATTCCGGCAAGGCCTGCAAGGCTTCCAAGACCTGAAGAATTCAGCATGGCAGAAAGTCCGCCACCACTACCCTGGCTTTCTTTAATAAGCATTTCGGCTTTCGGAGTAAACTGGTTAGGAAGAGGTGATTTTTCTGCCGGAAGCTTCAGGGAAATTACACTGAAAACAACGGCGAACAGCATGAAAGCGGCTGTAACGCCAATAATCATCCATTTGTATTTAAGAAGGACTGCAAAAAGATCAATGAGACTGATTTCATCATCATTTTCCTGGACTGCAGGAGCATTTTCGTTAGTATCAATCATTTTATTCTCCGGATTTTTCTACTTTTTCCTGTTTTTCATTCTGTACACGTTCTCTTAAAACTGCACGGTTTGCGTAATGCAGAATACTGAAGAAAATCAGCATGATGGCAATACATGTACAGTAAATTACCATTTCGTTTCTGCGTGTTGAACGGCTTGCAAAGAAAACAAGGGCCATAAGAACTATCTGAATGGAATAAAGAAGGGCAAGAATTCCCCACTTCTTGAACCCAAGGTTCTGAAGCTTATGATGCAGATGTGATTTATCAGGACTGAAGAAAGAACGGTGTTCACGGGTACGGCGCCACATAGCTGCAAAAGTATCGATAAGAGGAATTGAACAGAGAACTATGATGGCAAAGAACTTTGTTTCTTCAAAGTGCCCTTCAACAGGGAACAGCGGGAGAACCGCTATGATATAGCCCAGGAACTGAGAACCACCGTCCCCCATGAAGATTTTGGCATCAGGTTTATTGTAAACAAGGAAGCCCAGAAGGCTTGCAGAAAGACAGAGACACACTGCAGCGATGAGCGGATTTGTATAGTTACAGGCAGCAACTCCCAGAGAAACCAGCATACTGATTCCGCCGCAGAGTCCGTCTGAACCGTCAATAAGATTGAAGGAATTAACCATTCCGATGATCCAGCAGTAAGTAAGAACAAAGCCGAACCAGCCAAGTTCAATTCCAAGAATATTATTGAAGCAAAGTCCGCAGGCTGCCATAGCAACAGCAACAACACTCTGAACCAGGAATTTTACCATGGCCTTCATGTTGATAATATCATCTAGGACACCGAAGCCGAAGATTACCAGAGCCCCGATTGCAGGAGGAAGAACTTCAACAACGGAAACTTCATTGCTTAAAAGTCCGAACAGAATAACTGAAATAATGAAAGCAGGAACAAAACCAAGAGCTCCAAGACGGGGAATATTTCCCTGGTGATTCTTTCTTTCATCTACGTAATCGTAAAGTTCCTTTTTTTTGCAGAAAAGCATGATCAGCGGAATAAGTCCAACTGAGAGCAAAAATGAAATAGAAACAGATATAATCATAACCAACATTTTAATACAAATTAAGCAATAATACAATGTAATAAGGAAGATACGGATTTTCGGGTTTTGAAAAGGCAAAAAAAAAGCTTCCCGATTGGGAAGCTTATTGAGCGACCGGGGGATCGAACCCCGGACCCACAGATTAAGAGTCTGTTGCTCTACCAGCTGAGCTAGTCGCCCGATAAAGAATACTTTATTGAAACAGGCCGTTTATGTCAAGAGCACAAAGACCTGTTTTATAAAATTTTCTGATTATCTGGAAAGAACGATTACAGAAAAACTGTTCGGTTCAAGAGTGATGGTTTCACCTTTTTCAGTTTTTTCAGTAAGGCATACGGCTTCAGGTTTTTCAAAGCTGTTTACTGTCTTTTTTCCGCTTCCACCCATGAACACACGTTTTACCTTTTTGTAAGTATTTCCGGTAAGGTTATTCAAAGTGATTTCAAAGGCTTCATCATTTGTATTTGCAATCTTTACAAAAACCTTTCCGGATTCTTCGTCCATAGATGCATTCCAGTAGATTCCTTCCTTATATAAAGCTTTCTGTTCACCTTTTGTATCAAGACAGACAGTTCCTGTATAGTTTCCGTAAAGTTTCTGCACGTAATAGCTTGGAGAACCGTAGCTTGTTTCATCATCAAACCAGATCATGTCAGGACTCCACTGTGTGTAACCCATGCGTGCAAAAAGAGGTGCATAGCTTGCAAGAACAACTACATCGGCATTGCGTTCAATTCCTGTCATGAAGGCAGCTTCACTTACGGCAGCTTCAAGGGTATTGAGGCCAGGTCTGTTAAAGCTTCCGCCACCATCCTCATGGGCAGCATATTCACCTGCAAAAACCTTTACGTCTCTCGGGTATTTGTCATAAAAATCAACGTGATTAAGGAACCAGGCTGGCGGCATGTAATAATGTTCATCAGCAGCATATACAAAGTCAGGATTTTTCCTGCAGTTTTTGCGGATAAAATTCCAGGCTTCCTTGAACTGAGGCCATTCTACATGAGGACCAGCTGTTCCGATAATGCGGATTTCAGGGTAAACGGCATGAATTGCCTTTTCAAAAGCCTGGGCACGGTCAAAGAAACGGTTGTTTTTATCTTCCCACTGTTCGTTTCCAACACCAAGAAGTTCCAGATTGAAAGGCTTTTTATGACCAAGAGAAGCTCTTACGCTACCCCACTTTGAATCAACAGGTCCGTTTGCAAATTCAATAAGATCCAGCGCATCCTGCACATACTGCTTGAATTCTTCAGATTCAACCGGAACTGTCTCAAAACTCTGGAACTGACAGGCAATTCCAACGCTTAAAACCGGGAGAGGCTTACACTTAAGGGCTTCACACAGAAGGAAGTATTCATAGAAACCAATTCCATAAGTCTGGTTATAAACAGGATATGAATTCGGGCCTTCGTAACCTTCGTATTTTACCCATGCATTGTGAACAGCCCAGCGGCTCCAGTTATTTGGACGCTGTTCAAGAGGACGGATTGTCTTTTTATAATCATAACGGTTTTCAAGAGTTGAGCCTTCTACGATACAGCCGCCCGGGAATCTCAAAAAGCCTGGTTTAATTTCTTTGAGAAGATCAAAAAGGTCTTTACGGAAAATTCCGCAGACTGCATCCGAAGGAATACAGCTGAAAAAGTCGAATTCAATTGTTCCCTTTCCGTTTACAAGAACTGCGAATTCGCCTTTTCTGATATTCTGGGTAACAGTAAGTTCTGCCTCGTATTTGTGCCATGGAGTGAGACTTTCGGCATCGTTAAGATTCAAAGGAACTTCAACTGAACCGCATTTCTTTCCGGCACTGTTCTTAAGTCTTACAGTAACGCTTTTTGCCTGACAGTTGTTGCGGCACCAGAAAGAAACGTTCAGAACGATGCCTTTCTTTGCAGTAATTCCGTCATAAGCCTTGTTTTTGAAACCGGCGCCCTTTTCATTTATGGAGGCTCTCAGATAGTGAGGGTTTTCACGGGCTACAGGACTTCCTGTTACAACCTTGAGTTCTGCATTACCTTCGGCACTCCAGCCGTAAAGACCGTCATGTTCGGCGTAAAAGTCACCTTTCGGGCCGCCGGCAAAGCTTTTATAGAACTCAAAGTGGCGGTTTTCAATCATTTCGGCGTAGAGGCCGCCGTCTGCCCCATAGTTGATATCTTCAAAAAAAAGACCCGTCATTCCTTTACTGATGCGGGCCCCTTTCTCTTTATAGAGATTGATTGTTGCTTTATTCATGATTTGAGTGTAAAGCAACAAATTAAAAATTCAAGTACAGATATCTAATCTAATATTACTTTTTGTTATATTCTTCAGCAGCTTTCTTTACATCCTGAACTTTATCTTTGTTGCAGACAAGGATAGCTTCATCACTTTCAACTACAACAAGGTTTTCAACTCCAATGGCAGCTATTGTTTTCTTTCCATTAAAGTAACTGTTCTTTGTATCAAGAAGAATAGTTCTGCTCTTGCAGGCATTTCCGTTTTCATCCTTTGAATTGATTTCCCAAAGGGCACTCCAGGAACCTACATCATCCCAGCCAGCATCAAGTTTGATGACCTTCCCCTTCTTTGTACGTTCCATAACGGCATAGTCAATGGAATTTCCTTTTATCTGTTCAAAAGCCTCTTTATTGATTCTTACAAAGTCGGAATCTTTTTCGGCTTTTTCAAAAGCTTTCTGGCTCAGTTCGGCCATTTCAGGTTCAAAGTTCTTCAATTCTTCAATAAATGTTTCTGCCTTGAATACAAACATTCCGCTGTTCCATGAATAGCAGCCTTCAGAAAGGTATTTTTCTGCAGTTTCAAGATCAGGCTTTTCAACGAATTTTTCAAGAACAAGAGGTTCCAGTTCTTTTACAGAACCTGTTTCAGAACTTTTGATGTATCCGTAGCCTGTATGTGGCATTGTTGGGACAATTCCGAATGTAACAAGAGAACCATTCATAGCTTCTTTTGCAGCGGCCACAACTGCCTTCTGGAAAACATCTTTTTTTGCAATTACATGATCACTTGGAAGAACAACCATGACAGCATCTTTATCGATACTCATAGCCTGGTAAGCACCCACTGCAATGGCAGGAGCAGTATTACGGGCAAGCGGTTCAAGCATAATAAAAGGCTTCTTCTGTGAAACGTTTGTAATCTGTTCAGCAACAATAAAACGGTGTGCCTGATTACAGATTACAATAGGACTTGCAGTTTCCAGTCCGTCAAGACGAAGAAGAGTCTCCTGAATCATTGTACGTTCAGAAGTTAATGGAAGAAACTGTTTCGGACAGTCTGCAACAGAAAGTGGCCATAAGCGGGTTCCGGATCCACCGGAAAGAATAACAGGAATAATTGTCATAGTATAACTCCGATTCCATATTACAACAAAACATCCGTTCCTTCAAATAAGGCACTGATTCTTTTTTTCTATAATTGTTCTATTTGCTCTTTTTCTCTATTGACACAAATCTTTCTTATGTATAAACTGTTTCTCACGTAAAGAAGTGATTTTTCACTAAGCGAAAGTGGTGAAATTGGCATACACGCCAGACTTAGGATCTGGTGCTTCGGCGTGAGGGTTCAAGTCCCTCCTTTCGCACAACTTGATTTTCTGCGGAAATAGCTCAGTGGTAGTGCGCCACCTTGCCAAGGTGGATGTCGCGGGTCCGACTCCCGTTTTCCGCTCTTCGTTTTTGATCTGAAAACGCAAAACTTTTTGCGGAAATAGCTCAGTGGTAGAGCGCCACCTTGCCAAGGTGGATGTCGCGGGTCCGACTCCCGTTTTCCGCTCGAACAAAATGAACGCGGTTCAGTTTTTCTGAATCGCGTTTTTTTTACATATCACATCAATTTCTAGGAGACCACCGTGAACATTTCGAAAGAATTCACTAACTTGGAAAAATCAGCAGTAAAACTTACAGTTACTGTATCAAAGGCAGATGTTGAAGAAACATACAAATCAGTAGTAGCAAAATACGTTAAAAACGCTCAGATCCCTGGATTCCGCAAGGGTCACGTACCGGCCAATGTTCTTGAAAGAAAATACGGTGAGTCTTTGAAGGCCGACGCAATGGGTGAACTGATCGACAAATCATTCGGAGAAATCTTCGAAGAAGAAACAGAACTCCGCCCTCTTCCATACGCTCAGCCACAGATGGAAAATGCTCCTGAATTCGACCTTACTAAAGATTTCACTTACACTGTAACATACGATGTATTCCCAAAAGTTGAAGTTAAAAACTTCTCAGGAATCACAGTAAAAGAACCACAGGTAACTATTGGTGATGAAGAAATGAATGACGAACTTAAAGCCATTCAGGAACGCAACGCAATGGTTGTAGACAAAAAAGATTCTGACGCTGCTGCAAAAGACGACATCGTAACAGTTGATTTCTTTGAAGTTGGAGACGACGGAAAAGAAGTTGCTGGCACAAAACGCCAGGATTTCACTTTCACTATCGGAACAGGCGAAAACATCTACAAAATCGATGATGATGTTATCGGAATGAAGAAAGGTGAAACAAAAGAAATCACAAAAACATACGACAAAGACGACAACAACTCAGAACTTGCAGGAACAACAAAGAAACTTTCAGTTACTGTAAAAACACTGAAACTCCGTGACCTTCCTGCAATCGATGACGACCTGGCACAGGACGTAAACGAAAAATACAAGACTCTTGATGACATGAAAGCTGACATCAAGAAGAACATGGAAGTTGCAATGGGCCGCAAGATTGCTGAACTCAAACAGAACAGCCTTCTTGAACAGCTTGTTGAAAAGAACGCATTCGAACTTCCAGCTTCTATGCTCAAAGCAGAACTTGAAGGACGCTGGAACATGATGGCACAGCAGTTCCAGACAACTCCAGACCAGCTTGAAAAGCTCTTTGCTTCTTCAGGACAGACAAAAGACGTTATGCTCAACGAATGGTCTGCAGAATCTGAAAAAATGCTTAAGAGCCGCATCATTGTTGACATCCTTCTTAAAGAAAAGAACATCAGCGTAACTCCAGAAGAAGTTGAAGCCGAATATGCAAAAATTGCAGAAGAAGGCGGAATGACTCTTGAAGAAGTTAAGAAACACTACGAAGATCCACGCTCTAAGGAATACATCATCGACATGGTTAAGGAAACAAAACTCTTCGATGAACTTTACAAAGAAGTAAAGGTTTCTAAAGGCGATAAAATGACATTCAAAGAACTGTTTGAAGCCCGCTAAGGCTGACAGTTTCTGAAAATAAGGCCGCACATTCTTAAAGTGCGGCTTTATTTTTATGTCCAACTCTACCCTTTTTCCCAAAATTATAGTAAATTCTACGATATACAACGTTTATAACGGAGTTTTTGATGAACGAACAGATGAATACACTTGTTCCTTATGTTGTTGAACGTACAGGAAACGGCGAAAGATCTTATGATATCTTTTCTCGCCTGCTTAAAGACCGCATTGTTTTTATTGACGGTGAAATCAACGATGCTACTGCCGACCTGGCTGTAGCCCAGATTCTTTATCTTGAATCTGAAAATCCTGACAAAGACATCAGTATTTACATCAACTCACCGGGAGGAAGCGTTACTGCAGGGCTTGCAATCTACGATACAATGCAGTACGTAAAATGCGACATTCAGACAATCTGTATGGGACAGGCTGCCTCTATGGCTGCTATTCTTCTGGCCGGCGGAACTGCCGGTAAACGCTACGCTCTTCCATCTTCACGCGTTATGATCCACCAGCCTTGGGGCGGAGTTGAAGGCCAGGAAAGCGACATCTCAATTCAGGCAAAAGAAATTATCAGACTTAAAAAGCTTTCTATCGATTACTTTGCAGAACACACAAAGAAACCGGTAGAACAGGTTGCACATGACCTGGAACGTGACTTTTACATGACTGCCGAAGAAGCAAAAAAATACGGTATTGTTGATCACGTTATGGTCCGCCGCCACAAATAACTTTTTTTAAGGATATTAATGATGAAGCGTTTTTCAAACGAAAGAACATGCTGCTTCTGCGGCAAAGGTGAAGATAAAGCACGCATTCTGGTTGAAGGACCAAGTCCTGAAATGCTTATCTGTAACAAATGTGTTGCAATCTGCCAGAGCATTCTTGAACAGCAGGCTGAAGGATATACTCCGATTGAACTTTCAAATGTTCCGACACCAAAAGAATTCAAGGAATATCTGGATCAGTATGTAATCGGTCAGGATGAAGCAAAAAAAGTTCTTTCTGTTGCAGTTTACAACCACTACAAAAGACTTTCTTCCCTCCCGGCAATCAGACGCGATGATGATGTTCGCATTGAAAAATCAAACGTTCTTCTGATCGGGCCGACAGGTTCGGGAAAAACACTTCTTGCAAGAACTCTGGCACAGAAACTCCAGGTTCCTTTTGCAATTGCCGATGCCACTACCCTTACAGAAGCAGGATACGTTGGTGAAGACGTAGAAAACGTACTCTTAAAGCTTATCAACGCTGCAGACGGAAACATTGCAGCAGCAGAACACGGAATCATCTTTATTGATGAAATCGATAAAATCGCCCGCAAAAGCGAAAACACATCTATCACCCGTGACGTTTCGGGTGAAGGCGTTCAGCAGGCACTTCTGAAGATTATTGAAGGAACTGTAGCTTCTGTTCCTCCACAGGGCGGAAGAAAGCACCCTAACCAGGAAATGCTTCAGATTGATACTACAAACATCCTCTTTGTTCTTGGTGGGGCTTTTGTAGGACTGGATGAAATCATTGAAAAACGTACTTCAGACCGCAGCATGGGATTCGGCTCTAACGTTGGTGAAATGAGCTCAGAAGAAAAAATGAACCTCCTGAACCAGACAACTCCTGATGATCTTGTTAAGTTCGGTATCATTCCTGAACTTATCGGACGTATGCCTATTACTGTTGCCCTTAAAGAACTTCAGGAAGAAGACCTTGTCCGCGTTCTTTCTGAACCTAAAAACGCAATCACAAAACAGTTCCAGGCTTCTTTCGCTATTGATGACACAGAACTTCTTTTTGATGATGAAGCAATCAAGGAAATAGCACGCGAAGCAATCCGCCAGAAAACAGGTGCCCGTGGACTTCGTACAATTGTAGAAAAAATGCTTATGGACGTTATGTTCGAAGCTCCTAACATCAAGGGCAAAAAGCGTTTTACAGTTACAAAAGATATCGTACAGAACAAACAGGCTGACATCCTTTCTTGTGTTGAAAAGCTTGCAATCGAAGATTCATCGGAAGCATCATAATGGTATATCTTGCTAAAGTCGGAGAACTGACTCTCAAAGGGACAAACATTCACGAGTTCGAACAGCTTCTTGTTCGTAACGTAAAAAAATATCTTGAAGGCTGCAAAATCAAGGTTACCTGTCACGCAGGACGCATGTTCATTGAATGCGAAGAAGCTGACGGAGAAAAAGTTGAATTTGCACTGAAACACCTGATCGGTATAGCCGGCTGGGCCAAAACCCGTACCTGCGAAAAAACACTGGATTCTATCCGGGATGCAGTAATGGAAGAAGCCCGAATCTGCGCCGAAAGAGGCTGTAAAACATTCAAGATTGATGCAAGACGCTCAGACAAGTCCTTCCCTATGAATTCATACGAAATCTGCTGTGAAGCTGCAGGTCCTGTTGAATCCATCATGAAAGTTGACGTTCATAATCCTGACTGCATAATTTACGTGGAAGTCCGTGATACTACTTACGTTTATTCCGATTCAAATCCGGGCTGCCGTGGTCTTCCAGTAGGCAGTTCTGGAAAAGGACTCCTCCTTCTTTCGGGAGGTCTTGATTCGCCGGTAGCCGGTTACCGTATGCTCAGACGCGGTATGCGTGTTGAATGCTGCTACTTCCATTCCTACCCTTACACTTCGGAAGAAGCCCAGAAAAAAGTTGAAACTCTGGCAGAAAAACTTTCATATTACGGAATCAATACATATCTGAACATTGTGCCGTTTACCGACGTACAGATGGTTATCAAACAGAAAGCTCCGGCTCCATGGACAACACTTATGCTCAGAGTCTGCATGATGAAAGTTGCAAACATGGTGGCTGAACGTGTAGGTGCAGACTGTATCATTACAGGTGAAAGTCTTGGTCAGGTTGCAAGCCAGACTATAGAAAACATGGCTGTTACCGAACACTTTGCGGCTTACCCTCTTTTAAGACCTCTTGTAGGACTTGATAAAGAAGAAATCATCCGTACTGCCGAAGAAATCGACACATACGAAACTTCAATTCTTCCTTACGAAGACTGCTGTGTTCTTTTCAGCCCGCGCCACCCGGTTCTCCGCGGACGCATTCAGGATGCTGAAGAGATTTACAAAAGTCTTGAAGTTGATGAACTTGTACGTGAAGCCTTTGAAAAGCGCGACGTAAAGAAGTTCTCTGTACAGAAATAAAACAGCTTGCTTAAAGACCGGTTCTAAAACCGGTCTTTTTAATTGCCCGGTTCTAAAACCGGTCTTTTTTATTTACCCGAATTTACCAGCTCTAAAAACTGTTCCTCATTAATAATGGGGATTCCAAACTTCTGGGCCTTTACGTTTTTAGAGCTGCCGCTTTCAGTGTCGTTTGTAACAAGGTAAGAAAGATCTTTTGTAACCGAACTCTTTGCGGAACCGCCGGCCTCTTTTACGAGTTTTTCCGCATCCTGGCGTTTCATAGTTCTGAGTTCTCCGGTAAAGCAAAAGGATTTACCGGAAAGTTTTCCACCGCCTGTTTCCTTCAAAGTAATTGTTCCGCTTTCAACAAGAGCTTTCATTTCTTCTCCGTACTCTTTAAGACCTTCGCAGATTGTACGTGCGGTTATTTCTGCAAACCCATAGCAGGCAGCAATACTTTCTTCTGAAGCGGCAAGAACCTTTTCAAGTGTATCGAATCCGGAATTGATCAGATTTTCGGCCATAGTTTCACCGAATCCTTCGATATCAAAACCGGCAAGGAAAGTTTGAAGACTCATATTTCTGTGATTCCGGATTGAGGCATAAACTTTTCCCGCTCCAAGACTTTCCTTTCCTTTATCGATGGCCTCGTCTTTAAGAAAATAAGGAACGAGTTCTTCTTCAGAAAGCGTATAGATGTCGGAAATGCACTTAAGACGCTTGTCTTTGAAAAGATTTTCTATGAGAGTAACACCAAAGTCACGGATATCAACTACCTGCTGCCATTTAAGAAGCTGATGCAGAACACGTTTTTCGCAAAGTTTGTTCGGGCAGAAAAGTCTGCTTCCTTCATCGCGAAGCTTTTTTCCGCAGCATTCACAGGTTTCAGGGAACGGAACAGGGCTTGTTTCCCCTTCTTTAGACGGAACCACACTGATGATTTTTGGAATGATTTCTCCGCGCTTTACAACTACTACGTGACTTCCGATTTTTACTCCAAGTTTTCTGAGGGTATCGGGGTTTGCAAGAGAGGCTCTCTGAACTTTTGTTCCGTTCAGCTCAACTTCGTCAAAGATTGCAACAGGCGTATAGGTTCCGCCTGAAATACTCCATTCAACTTCACGCAAAACAGAAACGGCTTCTTCAAGACTGAACTTGAAGGCAATCTGGCGGTCAGGACGCGAACGGAAAGCGTCTTCCAGATCAATACGTCTTTCCTTGATTACAAGACCGTCAATATCATATTCCAGGGTCTTTCTGAGTTCCATTACATATTCACGGTATTTGATTACTTCGTCAGCATTTTTACAGAAACACAAAGGACTTGTTTCAAAGCCTGCAGAACGGAGCCAGCGGATTTTTGCTTCTTCATCCTTAAACGGATTTTCACCTTCAGTGGAAAGAGCATCGTATGTAATCAGCTTTAAGTATTCACTTCCGTTTCCGTCCTTACGTTTCATAAGGCCGTTGGCAGCATTACGGCAGTTTGCTTTATCAGGAAACTTTTCTTTATGAACCTGGTGAGTCATGATTACTTCACCGCGAATACCGCCTGTGAAATCCTGCTTTACTCCGTCAATAAAAATACCGGCCTGAACTCCCTGCATTTTACGGGCGTTGGCAGTAATATCATCTCCAGTAGTTCCGTCACCACGTGTTACAGCTCTTACAAGTTCTCCGTTTCTGTACTGAAGTTCAAGGGAAGCACCGTCAAGCTTGTATTCAACAAGATATTCGTCGTAAGCGTGCTTTTGTGTCCATTCAAGGAATTCTTCGGGATTCGCAGCCTTTTCCTGACTTCCCATAGGCATGATATGGTCTGCTTTAGGAAAGTTTCCGGAATCAGCTCCAACCTGGTGGAGTACCGGATTTTCCGGATCAATTGATTTAAGTTCATCCCAGAGTTTATCAAATTCGGCATCGGAAATTTCCGCTTCGCCGTTATAATAAGATGCCTGGTATTTTCTGATAAGAGATTCCAGCTCTTGAGCCCGAGATGATTCAAAAAGATCCATAAGACCGCCTCCCATTTTTGGTATTATACCAAAAAAAAAGCCCGTTTTCACGGGCTTTCGGTTAAATCTTTTCAAACATGATTTCGGTGATTACGCGGTCAGCAGCCTGTCCTTTACGTTCGAATTTTGTCTGGGTTCTCCAGGGCTGCTTTTCGGCGTAGCCTTCGTAACGGTTTTTTAGGCCTTCCGTAAGATTCAGTTCTTCAAGAGCGAATTCAGCGTAAGGAAGCCAGTCAGTAACGAAGTAAAGGTACCCGCCTGATTTAAGTTTTTTTGAAATAAGGTTTGTACGAGGGCGCTGAACCATGCGGCGTTTATGATGTTTCTTTTTTGGCCATGGGTCAGGAAAGAAAATATGAAAGCCATCAACTGAGCCGTCTGGAATCATCTTTTCAAGGACTTCAAGGGCATCATATTCAAAGATACGGAGGTTTGTAAGTTTTTCAGCTTCAATATGATTCAGAAGTTTCCCAACTCCCGGACGGTGAACTTCAATTCCAAGATAGTTTGTATCCGGGTTATTTTTTGCAATCTGCCAGGTGGCATCACCCATACCAAAACCGATTTCTATTACTACAGGATTTGTATTCCCGAACACTTCAGCAAAATCAAGTTTACGGTTCTCGTCAAACTGAAGGCACCATTTTTCAGAAAGTTCTCTGTAAGCTCTTTCCTGAGCGTCGGTCATGCGCCCGATTCTTAAAACATAAGTTTTGATTTCGCGTCTGAGAGGAAGTTCTGGTTTTTCATTTTCTGTTTTATTTTCAGTATTAATGATATCGCTCATTTATTCAGTTTCCTTTGGAGTTTCAGTTTTATTAACGGGAGGCAGAATACACATTGTATTTCCTCCGCTGGTTGTCCAGACAGGCCGCATTGTCTGTGCTCCCGGGTAACGACGCCAGATGTATTCTGCATCCTGGTCTTCACTTTCACGCATAGCATAAGCTGTAAGAATTCCGTTACCGTCATAAACTGCAAAATAACAGGTACCCTGTTTTTCAAGGAGAGGAATTGCGTCAGGAACTTTCAGCTCTGAAAAATCCCTGTCATATACAAGTGAAAAATCTATGATATTTTCTTTTCCGGATGCGTCTCTGTAAATCAGAGTATATGAACCGGAAGGAAAAAGTTCATTCTCCGGCATAACGAAGTTTGTATAGCCTGCGTATTTCTTTTTGCTGTTTTCAATTTTGAGGGGGTTAGAAACTTCCCAGCGGTAACCGTTACTTTTACAGACAGCTGTTATTGTTTCTGCACGGTGAGCATCGGACTGAAGGTCTGCAAAAAGTCCAAGCCTGATTTCAGGAAAAGAATCCGTATCAGGATAATCGTAAATAACAGAATAGTTCACGGTAGTAACATCAGGATTTACCTGTGAACACGAAAAGAACATGCAGAGAGAAAAAACTGAAAGAAAAACAGTGAAAAAATTTCTGAACTTCATAGTACTAGAAGTTGAAGTTCAGATTGATAACGGTAAGTTCACTTGTAGCAAACTGATTTACAAGAGAATCGAACTTAACGTTAACCTTCTTACAAGCTTCATCAAGATAAGAAAGATAGTAAAGACCAAGGTCTGTTCCTTCTTCCCCGTCCGGAAGATCGCGGTAGAAGTCAATAAGGGATTTTTTATTGGAATCCGCAGCTTTTGCGTTTTCGATATTTTCTTTTACTTCCTGGAACTCATCATCCTTATTATAAAGAGTGATTGAAAGACGTCCCTGTTTTCCGATAGAAGAAGAACCGCCACCAAGTTTCCATGAAAGGAATACAAGTTCATGTTTTCTCTGAAGTTCCTTTACAATCTTTGAACGAACTTCAGGGTCAAAAACCAGAGCACCGATATCATCAACACCCTGATACATATTGCGGGCTTCCTTACGGATGTTTGTATTTTCATTATTGAGGGCAAGTTCCATTACCATTACGGAAATGTATTCTGCAACCTTTGATTTTTCCATATAAGCATTAAGAAGATTACGGATAGCAATGAACATTTCATTTGCTCCGTCGCTTTTATGGAACAAAGTGATGATATACCAGTTCATAAGGCTGAGTCTGTTCATGAACTTTTCAGACATGAGAAGATAAATATTCTTTTCTTCTGAAGTGTAGTCCTTGTTGGACATGATGCCTTTCCAGATAGGATCAAGAATTACTTTACGGGTATTGGTAATAAGATTCTCGCGGTTCTGGAGAACGGCTCTGAGCTGGCGTTCACTCATATTTGTTTTTTCGTCAATCAGGTTCGAAGGATTTGCTCTGTTGTGTTTTCTTACACATTCACACTGAATAAGTGCATTGAAGATTTCACGGTCGAACTGTTTATAAAGGAGTGAAAAAACGATAACTTTTGAAAGATCCATTACTTCCTGGCGGGAAGAAACGAATTCTGACATTGAGATTTCAATCTTTGAGATGTAATCAAGAAGAATCATTCGCTGGATAGACTGAGGCGAAAATTTATTAAGGGAGATACCGTATTCGTCAAGGTTATCGGCAAGACGGAATCTCATGAGTTTCTGATTGTGACTTAAAAAGTTAGATGCTCCGTCTTCGGTAAGAATAACTTTGAGCGGAAGTTCAATCATGAATTTTTTGTCTGATGCACCCATTTAATCCTCGTTGATCCAGTTCATTCTATTATAAAGTCAAAGCAATTCGTTGTAAACTGCCCTTTTTTTCATTAAAATTGAAGAGATGAAGCGTTTTTCGGTCTTTTTTCTTACCTTTCTGCTCTTCTGTACTCCGTTTTATGCAGAGCTTCCACACGGGGCAGCTCTCTGCGATGCAGTACGGGCGGTTTGCGAAAAAACCGGAATCAAACCACAAAGACTTCCTCTTGTTCCCGAAGGCAGCAACAGATTTCCTGCAAATCTCTACATCCAGTTTTCCGGACACTATACCGGTAAACTGGATTCTGAAGAAAACAAAAAATCCCTTCTAATTGTGCTTAGACAGGAAGAAATCTACAGAAATCCTGTAGTTTTACAAACTCTCCTGGATAAATTATCGGCAGAAAAGCCCTTTTTGGACACTGGAATTTTGCTTTCCTATGGTGATTTTTCAGTTCCTGGTAATTTTTCGCCGGTTCCGGGGTCAATTTACTTTCTGAACCAGAAGGAAGACCCGGCAAACCAGATTGTTCTGCTTGTTTCAATGGAGGAAGACCATACTTCCATTATTCCGGGCTGCGGCGGCCACACTAACCCGTCCTGGTTTATCAGAGATATCTACAGTGCTTACAGAAAAAACGGAATCCTTGAAGGACCGGATTTTGGTTATACCAGCGGTCTTTTCCGACTGAACATCTACAATTATCCGGTACAGGATGCTTTTCTTGAAAGAGGAGTTTCTGCCGTTACTGCAAACTTTGAAAAAGGCCTCGATACAGAAAGTATTGCCGGTTCTATTTTCTGCTTTGCAAGAGACTGCAATCCTTTCTCTGAAGCCTTCCCAGGAACTCACGCTTTCATGTTCTCTTTATTCGGTCATGAAATCTGGTTTTCTGAAAATGTAATCACAAAAACAATTCTTGCTTCACTTTTTATTGTGCTGACCATTCTTTATATTTACGGATTCATAAACAAGCAGTTCCGCCTGGTAGCCTGGAAGAAAATGAAAAAAATCTGGTTCTACCCTTTCATTGTTTACGCTGGAACCATTCTTCTTTTCTACTTCTTTGTATTTCTAATGGGGCTTTTTGTAAAAAAATGGACAGTTCCTTTTTCTGCAGCCGCAGGATTTTTTCTTCCTCTTCAGTTTATTGGAACTTCATTATTTTTTATCAACTCTCTCAAGTTTAATCCCGAATTCAAAAAACGCACAGTAAGTTATCTCTATATGGTAACATCTTCTATAAACCTGATTATATTCACCCTTCTGGACATTTCACTGTTCCCGATTTTTCTTTTTGAGTTTTTCCTTGCCCTGCTTTCAACTTCCGTAAAACAGATATGGTTCCAGCTTCTTGTTCTTGTTTTTTGTATTCTTCCGTACATTGCCCCATTAAGGCAGTTTTTGTTTCATACAACACAGAATGAAGTAATAACATTCTTCACAACCCGAAACCTTGTCCCATTTTTTATTTTCCTGGTAATTCTTCCAATAAACATTCTCTGTTTCAGAATCATTACCGGACTTAATTTCCACTGGTACAAGAAAGGCGGCCGAAACTTTGACAGACAGACACGGAATCTGATTATCATCATCTCAGGAACAGTGATTTTTGAACTTTTCATTTCGATATTGCTTCCATCTTCCTTCAAACATATCGAAAAAACCGAAAACGAAAGGATTGTGGTTGCTTCAAGAAAAACAGAAAATTTGAGCATGAAATCAACCTCAAGCAGTATTTTCGGAGAAACCGTCAAGACTATAAAAATAAAATCTCTTGCTGATATTGATCACCTGGATGTTCGTATTTCAGGTTCAGGGGAAAATCCAGTTCTGTTCAGTGATTATTCTTTCAGAGTGGAAAACCACAACACGGCTGTTTTTGAAATTCCTTACCAGCCGCCACGGAACATGGAATTCTCCTGGGGGCAGAAAGACAAAAACGCAAAAATCACGGTAACAGCTTTCTACAGAAACGGAAACAATCTTTTTATGGAACGCGTTGAGGAAGGCAGATAAAATGGCAGTTCAGCACTGGTATTTACATGCAGATTTAGACGCCTTCTTTGCTTCGGTGGAACAGCTGGATCACCCTGAGTACCGCGGGAAACCCGTAATCGTAGGGGGCCTTCCGGGCGACCTAAGAAGCGTTGTTTCAACTGCAAGTTATGAAGCCCGAAAATTCGGAGTCCATTCTGCAATGCCTACAAAAGAAGCATACCGACTCTGTCCTCATGGAATTTATGTCCGCGGAAACCACCAGCGATACGAAGAAGTGTCTTTCCAGATCATGCAGATTTTCGCCCGCTATTCGCCTGACATCCAGCAGATGAGCATAGATGAAGCCTTCATCGATCTTACAGGAACAGAGCGTCTCTTTGGTCCACCGGAAGAGACTGCAATGAAAATAAAGCAAGCAGTAAAAGAAGAAACGGGACTCACCTGTTCCATTGGACTTGCCTCTTCAAAATATTTTGCAAAACTCAGTTCAGATATAAATAAGCCCGACGGTTTTTACTTTATGAAGCCGGGAACTGAAACCGCGTACATGACATCAATACCGATCGAAAAGATCTGGGGGATCGGAAAAAAAACTGCGGCAAGAATCAAAGATTCCGGATTAAAAACCACAAAACAGATTTTTGAAACTCCACTTGAAACACTTACTTTCATGTATGGTGAAAATACAGCAAACTTCCTTTACAACATCTTACGTGGAAATGACGGAAATACATTTGACGGGGAAGCAAAGTCTCATTCCGTAAGTAACGAACGGACCTTTCCTTTTGATATTTACGACCGTTATACAAATGAAACGATACTTATGGAACTTGCCCATTCTGTAATGTTCCGGATGCTGAAAGCAAATCTAAAAAGCCGTACTGTTGTGGTAAAAATCCGTTATGATGATTTCTCAACAGTTTCACAAAGGCAGACTTATCCGCAGGACATAATCACCCTGGACAGTTTCTTTGAAAAAGTAAAAGACCTTTTTGAACAGAAATATGACGTAACCCGGGGAGTACGCCTTCTTGGAGTTGGCTTTGATAACGTCCATAAAGAAGAAAGCACCTACCAGCAGAGTCTTTTTGATGACGGTGACAAAAAGAAACAGGCAGTTGAACAGGCTATTCTTAAGATTGAACAGAAATTTCCTGACATAAATGTCCGTAAAGCCCGGGTAATTAAACCGCCCAAAAAGGAACTTCTTGTATTTCTGGCTCTTCTTTCAGGATTTTCTTTTTTCCATACCAAAGGAAACAACACTCATAGTTCCACCTCCCTTTATGCAAAGGAATATAAAGCTTCCTCTTCCGGAGCGGGAGCCATTTCGGTATTTGAAGAAGCACCTCTTCCGGTTCCCAAAGAAAGCCCGGAACATTTACTGAACCTTACACTGAAAGATTCGGAAGTGGATTTTTATGCTTCCGGATTCTGGAAAGCAGGATTTACCGGAAGTACAACAATGAGTTTCGGCTCTCCATTCGGGCTTTCATTTTCTGTTCCTGTATTCAGACAGGAAGTGGATTTTCTTGCAGGAGTAACAATAAACGATTCCTGGTTCTTTGAAACTGAATTTGCAGATGAGTTCAACAAGAACACAATTACTCTTGGTTACCGCGGAGACGGTACAATTAAAAAGGCTGTTCTCTCAAACCGGAACATTACGTATCCTTCTGTTTATTCTTCTTCTGTTTTTGGATTCAATCCCGAAGGCGGAAAAAACCAGGCTCCGGGCTTCATGATGCATCTTGAAAAAGACTCCTGGTTTTCTGATTTCCTTTTGCGGTATGACATGCAGAAAAGTTTTGACGCATCTTTTTACGGAATGAATTCGGTAAACGACACAAAAACTTCTCCCTCTTCCTACATCTCCGGAAGATTCTATACCCTGCCGGGAAAATGGGTTTCAAAGATTCGTAATGTTTACGTAGAAGACTCAAAAGGAAATTACAAAGATAAACACAACAGAAAATTTTTAAAACTTACAGAATCAGATTTTTTCATTTCAGAAAACAGAAAAAGCCTGATACTTTCAAAAAGCCATGTAAAAAATGAACTTCCTGTAATTCTTATAACTTTTATGGATGCATCTGATCTTTCGGGTGTTATATCCGCATCAGGAAGTTTTGATGATGAATCTTCTTTCTTCGGAAAAATCCAGAAACTTTTTGATTCCTCTTCATACGGGAAAGTACCATTAAATAAAATTTACGGAAACAGCGAAGATTACATTGACGGATCTCCAGCCCTTATACTTCAGGGAACTTCAAGATTCAGTCCTTATCAGAATGCTTCATTTTATGACCTTGGTTTTTCAGAAACTGAAGAACTTATGGTCTGGTCACTTTCTTCAGAAACTGAAGACACATCGTATGTGGCAGAAAACGTTTCAGCAGAACTGATTTTTTCTGGAAGCGATTTTTTTAATGACGAACGCAGTTATGGACGGGTTTATCCCAAAACAGAAAATGCAGCACTTCCGGATTACGAAAACAATCCGCTTCTCCGTTTCCCCTTTGCAGAAATCAATCCTTACATATACCTTGAAAATAACGCAAAGACAAATCTTTCGGTTCTTTCAAGATCTTACTCGCCGGTTACAAACATTCAGATAACTAAAGATGCCAGTGCGGGAAGCGTAAGGGTGTACAAAAACGGGACCCTCGACACAAAAGCCAGGTTTGATCCCCAGACCGGCTATATTACGCTTTCAAGTCCTGTTACAGAGCACGATAAAATTTACGTTACCTGGAATGAAGAAACTGAAGACATAAGCCAGGGCGCCGTAACAGCGGCTGCCGGATTCGGTTACAATATTACACCGGAGCTGACTGCCGATACAGACTTCACGCTTTTCTGGCCTGTCACCGAACTTTCAGGGGCAGCGGATGCTGACAGTAAAAAAGCGGGCTGGCTTTCATTAAACTCAGGAATAAATTTTCAAAAAGAAAATCTGAAGCTCCAGGATAATATTTCACTTTCTCTTTCCAATTCCAACGTAACAGGAAATCTTGTTATTCTTGAACCTTCTTCGGATATTCCGGAAACATTTTATCTTTCCTCCGATGCAGGATACAAAACAATTGAAGTTCCTGTTATTTCAGGAACAGACCTTTCCACCTCTTACAGAACTGATTCAGGTTCTCTTTCAGGAAAAACAGACCCGGGCATTTCAGGTTTCATGATTCCCCTTTCTGCAGATTTCACTTCTGTTCCCGAAAACGAAACAGCCTGGACAGCTTCTGACATAAAGCTTTCTTCATTCACTTCATGCAGAGAGTGTGCTTTCAGTTTCAAGCTGCAGCCTCCTAAAAATAAAACGCTTTCCGAAATCTCAAATATTCTTGAACAGAATACCGAACTTTATCTTCAGCTTGGAGTTTCTGCCAACGAAGATGGAGTTACCGCTTCCGAAAACGCCCTTCCAACGTTCTGCATCTCAAAAGCCGGAAGCAAAGGAGTTAAGAATCCACTACGTTTTGAAAAAGAAGGCTGGCAGATAATAAGTCTTGAACTTACAAACGAAGAACGTGCCATGCTTTCCCGTTTTCATGACGCCCGTTTAATTGTGATAGAAAAGAACCACAAAACGGAAACTCCAGTCTTTACCATAAACGCGGGTCCTTACGAAATATTTCCTTCAGCAATTGAAACAAAAGCCGGGAACGGAATTGAAATAAAATCCAGAAGCACTAAAGACAATTCGGTTCCTTCAAGAAACCGTTTTCATAAGACATTCTCTTCTTCTGAGACAATTGAATGGAAAACTGTTTCGCCGTCTCTTTCCTACAACGTGAGTGCAGCTGATTATTTCAAAGCCCAGGATTTTTCAAGTTACAGAAACATTTCTTTCTACTTCAAATTGAAAGATCTTTTATTGGCCGAAAACACCTCTGAGGCTTTTGTTCTTACACTGGACCGGAATTCAGAAAGCTTTTTTGAAAACGACCAGACCGCAATCCGTGCTGTTTTGAGTTCAGATGCGCTCTCCTCTCTAGGCGATGATATGTGGCATTCATTTACGATCAGTCTTTCAGAAAAAGCTGTTTATATTGACGGTACCCGACTTTCGTCTGAATTGTATTCGGTCCAAATCAATCAGAATATTGTTCCTGACAAAGTCCGCTTTGACTTCAACGGGTACGAAAAAGGTTCCTTCACCTTTGATTCCGTATTCTATGAAGGAAACTCGCCTTACTTAAAAGCCCAGAATTACGTTCATGCAGAAATAAAAAAAGAAGGAACCGTTTTCGGCAATGACGCTTTTCCAATCCTGAAAGATGTTTCTTTCCGTTCCGCCTCAAACCAGACCGCTTCCCTGAATACCGCAACGAACGCTGGAGACGGAATCCTTACAGGAAATGCAGAAGCTTCTTTGAATCTTCTTGGGCTTGAACTTTCAATGGACAGTGATTTTTCGTCGGAAAGTTTTATTCCCGGTAATGCGGGCCACAGCATAAAAACAGACTCCCGCTATTCCGGCATTTTCTCATACATGGAGAATTACCGTTTTTCTTCTATAGAAAACTCTTCCGAAAAATCGGATTATGTTATGCTCACATCTTCAAAAGCTGGAATTCCATTAACTCTGAAGGCCGGAACAAAAGGTAAAACCGGAAGAACTTCTAACACGCAGAATTACGATTTCTCACTCTTATTCAATTCACGCTTTTTTAAAGCAGATTTCTCAGGGGTATTGGACCAGAAAATCAATACGGTTCAAACACCGGAAGAAAAAGTTTCAAACAGGGAATATTTTGATTCTTATTCAAAGGTTTCTAAACTACAGTTTTCTGAAGGTTCATCCCTTGCTTCAAAAAGAAATGAAGAAATAAAGTCAGAAATTACAGTGCCTTTCAATAACATTGAGCCAAAGTTTTCATTCGGAGTCTCAGAAGAATACTCATCTGTTCTGGAAACTACTTCCCGGGATACAACAAAAATGACTTTCTCTCTACCTTTCAGAATTTCAAAGCAGGCTTTCGAATTTGAAATGGGAAAGAAAGGTTCAGGTATTTCAACCGAAGCAATGGGCGGAAACTATGGTTCTGACTTGAATACCCTCTCAAAGTCTCTTTCTGAAAAGACCTGGTTTTTCAAAACAGTTCCATTCTGGGATTTTTTTGAAACAGACACAGGAAAAGCCATGAAGGAAAGTTTCAATCCTACAGAAAACACAAGCCTTACATATATTTCAGATTTAGCCTTCAAATGGCGGCGTCCGCTTTCAAACAGCCTTTATGACTTTTTCCTTCCTTCAAACCTTTCGCTCCAGGCTGAACGGAACATTACAAGAACAGACAGTTTTTCTGATACTTATCAGTTCAAGCTTGTCTCAGGAAGCCAGGCTGTGAACATTTTCGGGAAAGACAGCAGAACAGGATTTTTCAGCTGGTATAAATCTGATGAATATATTACGAGCAGCGAATTCATTGTAAAAACTCCAAGGGAATCTCCTTCCGATACTGTTTTCTCAGTGAATCTCTACGGACAGGCACTTTTCTTTATTGATGCAGGTTCCTCATTAAAAGGGGCCGCCGACTTTACAATGGACACAGAAAAACTCTGGAGTGCCCGCCAGACTTTAATTTTCAGTTACCCGGGAAGCCAGAAACCTTACAGAAATCTTTTAAGCCTGATTATACGGAACAAAGATCCTGAAGTTTCTGCAAAACGAAAAGATTCCCTGAACATAAGCTTTGGTGAAAATGATACAGAAGGATTTTTAAAATGCGCCTTAAGTCATGTTGTGGAAATTGACTTTCTGAAAAATTACCAGGCTTATGCTTCCGCACTTGCAGAATATTCCTGGCGCCAGAAGTCCACTGACACACTTTCAGTTGAACTCAGTCTGGGCGCCAAGATGATGTTCTGATTTTTTACTGAATATTTCCAGCCTTGTAGCGTTCCATAAAGTTCTTTCTGTAGTCTTCAAAACGGTTATTGGCAATTGCGTCACGTATTTCATGAATCATATTGTGAAGGAAATACAGATTGTGGTACGAACTTAAAATTGAACTTAAGATTTCCTGTTCCTTAAAAAGATGTCTCAGATAGCTTCTTGAATAAGTACGGCAAACCTTACAGTTACATTCTTTGTCTACAGGACCGGCATCGTGAATGAAACGTTCCTGTTTTATAGAAAGCTGACCGTCATGTGTAAAATAAGCACCGTTACGGGCATTACGGGTCGGAAGAACACAGTCAAACATATCCACTCCGCAGGAAACAGCATTCAGAATATATTCAGGTGTTCCGATTCCCATAACATACTTTGGTTTTTCGTATGGAAGATTCTGGCATGTAAAATCCATATACTTCATGAATTCCTCTGGCGGTTCTCCAACTGAAAGTCCACCGATAGCAATACCAGGCATATCAAGAGAAGAAACGAATTCTGCAGATTCCTTACGAAGGTCTTCAAAGAAGTTTCCCTGAACAATCGGGAACAGAAGTCCTTTGTAACCGTTTTCTTCCCGCTGTTTTTCCCATTCCTTTTTGGCACGAAGAAGCCACGCAGAAGTCTGTTTAAGACTTTTTACTGCTTCTTTTTTATCAACGCCCCAGCCTGAACAAACATCAAGCTGCATCTGAATGTCGGAATTAAAAAGTGTCTGAGTCTGTACAACACTTTCAGGAGTAAACATGTGGTAGCTTCCGTCTATATTACTCTGAAAGCGCACTCCTTCATCTGTAATCTTTCGAAGTTTTGAAAGACTGAAAACCTGAAAACCGCCGGAATCTGTAAGGAAGTTCTTGTTCCACTTACTGAAACCATGAAGTCCACCCATTTCATTAATGAGCGGAGCTCCCGGGCGAAGATAAAGATGATATGTATTTGCAAGAATGATTTCAAAGCCGATTTCTTCAAGATCATCTTTTGAAACAGCCTTTACAGTTGCATTTGTTCCAACCGGCATAAAAACCGGAGTCTGTACTGTTCCATGTGGAAGATCAAGAACACCTGTTCTTGCTTTTGAGTTCATATCCTGATGAAGAATTCTAAATACGCTGTCCATTTTTATTCCTTAAGTTCTGGCAAACTTCAGCAGAACTATACTGATTATTGTAAACAAAATTACCGGGAACCATGCTCCGGCAAATGCCGAAATATACCCGTACTGAGCCATAAGCATTGTAACCATCTGTGTAACATAAAAAAGAACTGCAGCCGAAATTGAAGACGCAAGACTTATGAGCAGAACGTTCTTTTTGGTTTTACCTGTAAGACCGATGGAAAGGAAAACTACAAGGAAGATAATAAACGGAAATGAATATTTCTTGTAGTACTGGGAAAGCTCCTCATTGTAAGGAAGCCCCGCTCTCTTAAGATGATCGATATAAATTCGGGCTTCCTCCACATTCACGTTTTCAATTGAAACGTTGTCGTGACGGAAAGTTTCGCAAGGCTCATTGATGCGGTCCAGATACTCTTTAGTTGCTGAAACACATTCCGTTCCATTTTCAGTAATTCTGTAAGCATGAGGATTTGAAAGCTGCCACGTTGAAGTACTTTCATTCCAGATTCCGCTGTTTGCACGGATAATCGTATCAAGTTTATTATCCTCATTTCTGAAGACAACATACACGTTGTAGATTCTTCGCTGGTTTTCGTTGTATTCCTTTACAAAGTAAACAAGCTTTCCTCCTTCAGAAATAACGGCCACATTATTGTTGTTTGCATTTTCCTTTACGTTGAGGACAGTATTCTGGAGAGTTGTCTTTTCTGAATAAGTCTTGACAACCAGGTGATCATCAAAAAAGAAAAGTGCAAAAGTCATAATAAAGCTGAATATGAGCATAGGGAGCGTAAAACGGAAAAGTGAAACTCCCGAAGCAAAAAGTGCCAGAAGTTCATTATTGGCATACAGTTCACTGAGACAATAGGAAGACCCGAAAAGAATGGCAAGAGGAATGGAATACCATATAGTTTTCGGAACATAAAGATACATGATGCGGAAAACCTGTCCCATAGGAACTTCGAACTGGATGTATTTCCACAGGTTCATAAGCAGATCAACTACATTCAGGATAACTGCAAAAAATGTAAGGGCCCCGAGAAAAACAGGAATGAACTTTTTCATAATGTAGACAATAAGTTTCATTACAAAGCTACCTTTTAAGTACTACAAGATAAAGAAGAACACCGGTTCCCCCAAGAATAAAATCCGGAAGCCACATAGCCCAGAATCCGTTGAATCCGTTTCGGGTACTGAAAAGCTGACCAAGAATAAGCATGGCCCAGTTCAGTACACATATAATAAGGCCAAGAATAAGCCCGATTGTCTGTCCGTTATGCTTTCCAAAAAGGAAAGCAAGCGAAATTGAAAGAAGCGCAAAAAAGATGGAAGCAAATGGAATGGAAAATTTCCGGTTGAAAATCATACGGTAAGCATTCATCATTCTTGCATCGGCGGAACCCGCTTCCTTTACACGTTTGATTTCGCGGTGAAGGTCATAGGAAGTCATCTGATCAGGATTCAGGTTAGAGTTTCTTCCCTGCCGGATGGTTGTATCAAAAACCGTAAAGATTGTATCGCCTGCTTCAAGTACATCATAGTCGCCGTACTTCTTGGAATCAATGGAAATGATAGTGGAATCCTTCATATCCATCTGCATGAGAATACCGTCAGTTTTAGTTCCGATTACTTCACTTTCTCCGGCAACAATAAGACGGTCTTTTCCGTCATTGGAAGTCTGAAAGAAAATCAGGTCGGAAACATTGTGGTCTGTAACTTTCCCGATGGCAATTTTTGCTCCGTTAATGTTCTTAACGGAATTGGATTCAAGTTCAACTGCCGGTGTTGCGCTGAAAATTTCCTTTGAAAGTTTCTGTGCCTTAATGGAACCAAGAGGCAGAAAATAATCATTTACACAGAATGAAATGATCGAGATGATTATTCCAAGAAGAACTACGGGAACAAAAACGAAGTGATACGAAAACCCGGAAGCTCTGAGAACAAGCACTTCATTTTCAGTCATCATACGGCCAAGACACATCATGAAACCAACGAAAGTTGCGTATGGTGCAGACTGGGCAATAATTGACGGAAAATAGCAGACCAGAAGACGCATTACGTCTCCCATTGGAACCTTGCTTTTCAGAAGATTTTCAGCAACAAGAAGAATCTGGTTTACAAAGAAAACCATAAAGAAGAACGCAAAGGAAATAAAGAAATACAAAAGCAGTTCCTTTACGATATAAAAAAAGAGGACGTTAGTTCCAAGTTTCCGCGGCCGAGAGGCAAAACTCTTCCAGACCTTTTTAATTTTTTCCGGTAGATCCAAAGCCGCCGCTTCCTCTTTCAGTTTCGGAAAGTTCATCAGAGGCAACAAAATTCCCCTGAGTTACAGGAGCCACAATGATCTGTGCAATGCGGTCTCCGTTGTTTACAGTAAAATCTTCCTGACCAAGATTAATCAGAATGATTTTCAGTTCACCGCGGTAATCACTGTCGATTGTACCCGGTGTATTAAGAACTGTTACGCCGTTTTTAAAAGCAAGGCCGCTTCTAGGGCGCACCTGGATTTCATAGCCTTCAGGAATCTCAAAAAAAAGTCCTGTTGGAATCATGGCCGACATTCCCTTTGGAATTACCATTGATTCAGAAATATGGGCGCACACATCGGCACCAGCGGCCCCTTTTGTTTTATATACAGGAA
Organism: Treponema sp.; assembly: GCA_045617385.1. GTDB lineage: Bacteria > Spirochaetota > Spirochaetia > Treponematales > Treponemataceae > Treponema_D. Next base: position 43,185 of record JAZLIM010000105.1, on the reverse strand, counting down.
GAGTTACACCCTCTTCGCATTTTGTTTTGATTTCAATCTGCATTTTTCTATTATATCAGAAACGGAGGGGAATTCACAATTCACAATTAAAAGTTCAAAAAAAAACTGCCGCTCTGCAGTGAATTATTTCGTCTGCAGAACGGCAGCCTTTAATATCAGCCACAAAGATCACAAAATGGCTCCGCCAAACACAAAGAATTTTATTTCACCTTCTCTGTGTTCTTTGTGGCAAAAGTCTTAGTTTTCCAATGCATCAAGGGCGTGGCCGTTCGGGAACGTTCAAACTTACGTTTTTCCTGCCACGCCTGTAGTTTTGCAGAGCAAAACTACCCTTCGATGGCGTCAATATAGCTAAGGTTCAGTCTTCCCTGTTTGTCTACTTCAAGAAGCTTAACAGGAATCTGCTGTCCTTCTGTAAGAACGTCTGTTACTTTGTTTACACGCTGTTTTGAAAGCTTTGAAATGTGACAGAGTCCTTCTTTTCCAGGAAGAATTTCAACGAATGCACCGAAGTCCATGATGCGTTTAACTGTTCCCTGGTAGATTGTTCCAACTTCTGGATCTTCTGTGATTCCCTTAACGGCTTTCTTTGCAGCTTCTGCATCGAGTCCGTTCTTAGAGTAGATTGTAACAGTTCCGTCATCGTCTGTGTTGATTGTAACGTTGTACTGTGCGCAAAGAGCTTTAACGTTCTTTCCGCCAGGCCCAATAAGAGCACCAATCTTGTCTACTGGGGTTTTCATTGTAAGAATCTGTGGAGCATTCTTTGCCAGTGGAGCTGGTTTGTCGATACATTTTTCCATGATTGAAAGAATGTGGAGACGACCTGCACGGGCCTGTTCCATAGCGTTCTTCATGATTTCAGTTGTAACACCGGCAATCTTGATATCCATCTGGAAACCAGTGATACCGTCTTTTGTACCGGCAACTTTGAAGTCCATATCACCAAGGTGATCTTCTTCACCAAGGATATCAGAAAGGATCTTGTAGCGTCCGTAAGGATTGTCGCCGTCAGCTTCTGTAATAAGACCCATAGCGATACCGGCAACCATCTTCTTCATTGGAACACCGGCAGCGAGCATACAGAGTGTACCACCACAAGTAGAAGCCTGTGATGAAGATCCGTTAGATTCCATGATTTCTGAAACTACACGAACTGTGTAAGGAAATTCTTCGCGGCTTGGAACCATAGCTTCAAGTCAGCGGCGTGCCAGGTTTCCGTGTCCGATTTCACGGCGACCAGTTGTAAGGCGGCCTGTTTCACCAACTGAGTATGGTGGGAAGTTATAGTGGAGGATGAAGTTTTCGCTTCTGTCTCCGTCGATGTCGTCGTATGTCTGTTCGTCCATAGCTGTACCAAGAGTACAAACAGCCAGAGACTGTGTTTCACCACGAGTAAAGAGTGCTGATCCGTGTGGAGTTGGGAGCACGTTGATTTCACATGTGATAGGACGGATTTCATCAACTTTACGTCCGTCTACACGAACACCGTCATCAAGGATTGCTTTACGAAGAAGCTTGTACTGGATGTCGTCCATAAGGGCAGCAAAAAGTTTTGCCTGCATTTCATCAGCAAGCTGGTCTGCATGGTTTGCACGAACCTTTGCAATTGCATCGTGAATAGCAATACCGCGGTTGATTTTTGAATCCTTGAAACATGCTTCTTTAAGAAGTGGTGTTGCTTCAGCTTCAAGAGCTTCTGCATTTTCAAGAGTTACATCAAGAGGATTCAGAGGAAGTTTTTCTTTTCCGGCTTTCTTTACCAGTTCTTCCTGGAGTGCACACATGTCTTTGATGAATTTTTCAGCTTCAGCAAGAGCGCCGAGCATTACTTCTTCAGAAACTTCTTTTGCACCACCTTCAACCATTGTGAAACCGTCTTTTGTACCGGCAACTACGATTTCAAGGTCACCTTCTTCGATTTCTTTGAATGTTGGGTTGATGATGTATTTTCCGTCCTTGTAACCAACACGACAAGCTGCGATTGGTCCGTGGAAAGGAATGTCAGAAATACATGTAGCTGCAGAGGCTGCAAGAACAGCCAGGATATCCTGTGTGTGAACACCGTCGGCTGAAACACATGTTGGAACGATCTGAAGTTCGTGTCCGAATGAAGGTTCAAACAGCGGGCGCATAGGGCGGTCAATAAGACGGCTTACGAGAATTTCTTTGTCTTTTGGACGAGATTCACGTTTTACGAAACCACCAGGGATTTTACCTGCTGCGTAGAATTTTTCGTTGTATTCAACAGTTACCGGAACAAAGTCCTGTCCTTCTGTAACTGATGAAGAAGCACAAATAGTTGCAATAACAGCTGCTCCGCCCCACTGAGCGTAAACACAACCGTTAGCCTGTTTACCGATTTTTCCTGTTTCAAGAATCAGGTCGGCATCACCAAGTCTGTAGGTTACTCTTTCTACTGACATTTAGGTCTCCTTATAAAAGCTTCCTGATTTTCATAAGGAACAAGATAAGATGCACAAAACTGATTTTATGCAACTGATCTTGTTTCCTATCCCTAATCAGGAAACCGAATTTTTAAAATCCAAAAACTTTGGATATTACTATTATATTAGAAGAAAAAGCCATTAATTTCAATGTATTGAGGAAATTGTGTTTCTGTTTACGGTTTTATGCTATATTTGAATAATGATTTTTTCCAGAAAAAGTTATGCAAAGATATGTATCCTTTACGGAGTTCTTATTTCAATCGTAAATTATCTTGGTTTTCTGATTCCAAGTTCCGGAGGAATGCCTGTAGCAAACACCGTTTTTTATGAAGCCTGGATTACCTTCATGGAAAACAACAACGTTGTTATTTCTATTCTTCAGACTTTGACCTTCGTATTTCCTGCTTTTCTGTGTTTTTTCTACTGTCTTTCTTATAAAAACGAAGAAACAAAAATAAGCCGGTTCATTAACCTGCCATTCGTTTTTGCTTCCATTGGAAGTCTGGGATGGATATTTTCATTTCTGCTTGAAGCAATCTGTCTTTTAATAGCAAAAGTTCAGTATAAAATACAGATTATGTCCATAATGGTATACTCCCTTCTTAATATTCTTCAGGAAGCTATTTTCATCTTTACACTTGGTTTTCTGATTATGGATTTTCTCCACAGAAAAGTTTTTTTACCAAAGTATTTTCCTGAAGGAAACCTCAGTAAATACCCTGTTTTCATAAAACCTTCAGTCCGTTTTATTGTTGCAGTTTTTTATCTTTCCGTTGGTGTATTCCCTATTGGCTACCTTACATCAACATTAATGATAACTGCCATAAACAATAAAGTGCCTCTGGAACCTAAAATATTCGTAGTATTGGGAATCATCATCATTTTTGGAATCATCATTCTTTGTACATTCAATGATTACTTTAACGGTCCCCTTAAAAAGCTTAAAACTGGAACACAAAAAGTAAAGTCCGGTGATTATTCACATAAAGTGGATATCGTAAGTAATGATTCTTTCGGAGAACTTGCTGATACATTCAATGAAATGACAGATTCTCTTAAACAAAAAACCGAAAAAATTCTTGCCATACAGAATTCCGTTATCAGAGGCATGGCCGTAATGGTTGAAAGCCGCGATAACAGTACCGGCGGCCACATTAACAGAACAAGTGACTGCGTTAAAGTTTTTGTAGAAAAATTAAAATCTCTGCCAGAATATGAAAAACTTCCCCTTGAATTTTACGAAGCCGTAATTAAAGCAGCTCCAATGCACGATCTTGGAAAAATTGCAGTTGATGATGCAATCCTCAGGAAACCTGGAAAATTTACAGACGAAGAATACGAAAAAATGAAGGCCCATTCAGCGGAAGGAGCCCGGATAGTAGAAAGTGTCCTTTCCCAGGTTGATGATCTGGATTTCAAAAGAATTGCCGTTAATGTTGCCCATTATCATCATGAAAAATGGAATGGTTCCGGTTATCCTGAGAAAATTACCGGAACCGATATTCCTCTTGAAGCAAGAATCATGGCCTTAGCAGATGTATTTGATGCTCTTGTAAGCAAACGCTGCTACAAAGAAAGCTTTACCTACGACAAAGCATTTTCAATTATAGAAGAATCACTTGGAAGCCACTTCGATCCGGAACTTGGAAAAATCTTCATCTCCTGCCGCCCGGAACTTCAGAAACTTTATGAAAGTTATTGATGCAAAAAAAAAGCTTTCACCAGAAGTGAAAGCTTTTTTTCAATTGGCAAATTGAAATCTGAAACTACTTGCGCAGTCCCAGTTCCTTAATGAATGCACGGTATCCTTCGAGGTCTGTGCGTTCAAAGTACTTCAGCATCTTGCGGCGCTGACCAACAACTTTAAGCAGAGCACGTTTTGCACCAGCGTCTTTTGGGAAACGCTTTGTGTGGTCTGTAAGCTGTTTTACACGCTGTGTCATAAGTGCGATCTGTACTTTTACACAACCTGTGTCTGTGTCTTTTGCACCATACTGTTTTACAGTTGCTGCTGTTGTTTCTTTTGAAAGTGCCATACTTTCTTCTCCTGATGGGATTCCTTTGGAATTGCCCTGGTATATTTTCCGCTTCATACGAAGCGCATGCCTTTGCGGACCCATTGTAAGTCAGTCCGGGGAGAACCAGAAAAACTTCAGGACGTGTCCGTAAAATGACAGTATCTGAATTATAAAGAAAAAAACCGTTGTATTCAACAAAAACGGAAACTATTTCCAGCAGTCCAGTTTTTCCGGATCAAGACCAATATCAGAAGCCTTGAATACAGGTGTCTTTCCTTCTTTCTTCTGTTTTGTGTAATCATTAAGACATTTAACGGCAGTTCCTCCAATAATCAGGATTACCGGAATATTGATGATTACTGCAAGTCCCTGAAGCATATCAGCAAGATCCCATACAAGGCCTGCACTGGCAATGGCACCAACAAATACGATGACAGTTGCCACAACACGAAATGCAACAAGCTCCCATTTTTTTGCGTCGCGCTTCAGAATGAATTCAAGACATCCTTCACAGTATGAATAGTTTCCGATCAGTGTTGTAAAAGCAAAAAGACTCATTGCAACAGAAAGGAATACAGGACCGAATCCGCCAAGAACAGCCTTCATTGAAGCCTGAACGTAAAGAGCACCGGCCGTTTCTGCATCAGGTTCAACACCGGAAATAAGGTACATGAAAGCAGATGCTGTACAGATCAGAAGTGTATCAATGAAAACTGAAAGCATCTGAACAAGCCCCTGTTTTGCAGGATGAGAAATATCAGCTTTTGCTGCTGCATTTGGAGCAGAACCCATACCGGCTTCGTTTGAATAAAGCCCGCGTTTGATTCCCCACATTACACAAGAACCTGTAAAGCCGCCGAAAATTGACTTGAAGTCGAATGCTGAACGGAAAATCATTCCGAACATTGCTGGAATCGATTTGATATTAATGAGGAGAACAACCAGAGATACAACAACGTAAATTAAGCCCATTACAGGAACCAGGTATTCTGTTACCTTAACAAGACGTTTTGCCCCGCCGATTACGATGATTCCGAAAAGAACCATGAGTATTGCCCCGATGATGAAAGGAGTTGCCTTGTTGTAGAAGCTGAATACTTCAAAAGTTGACTGAAGGTTGTATGAAGCAAGCAGGTTGTATCCCAGTGCATAAATCAGAATGATGATGATGCTGAAAATAACACCAAGCCATCTCTGCCCGATAGCCTGTTCCATATAGAAAGCAGGACCGCCTTTGAAAGTTCCGTCCTTATCGTTTTTCTTGTAAATCTGAGCCAGTGTTGCTTCAATAAAAGCAGATGCTCCACCAAGAAGAGCTGTAATCCACATCCAGAAAATAGCTCCAGGACCACCAAGACAAAGAGCTGTAGAAACACCGATAATATTTCCTGTTCCTACTCTGGAAGCAGTAGAAACCATAAGTGCACCGAAAGAAGAAATTCCCCCCTTATTTTCAGGCTTGTCCATAATAACGGAACAGGCTTCTTTGAAAAGACGGAACTGAAGGAATTTTGTCCGGACTGTAAACCATACCCCTGTTGCAAAAAGGAACAGAGGAACAATGTAAGGCTGATAAAGAATACCGCTTACAAAATTAATTGCGTTGTGCAATACATCTAACATTTTATTACCCCTAATGTTTTTTACTCACTATACATTATAAGGGATAAAATGGATTTTCAGGAAAAAATATTAAAACGAAAGAAGAGAACGGGCCGATTCTTCCTGCCCTTCACGGATCATTCTGCGGATCATTGTGGAACTGACACGGCTGCCTTCAAAAAGAACAGGCGGAATAAAAAAAGCTTCGATTCCTTCTTTTTTACAGAAAGCTTCAATCTCCGCTTTTCCGGTTTTTCCACCGTCTCCCATGCGGAAATCTTCCCCTTCCACAAGATAAGAAAGCCCGCAGTATTTACGCAGTTCCGAAAGGAAAAACTCCCCTTTTGTAGCTGCAACTTCCGGAGTAAAGTCTATCATTATTACAAAGTCAAAGCCCATTCTTTCAAGTGCGGAAAGACGTTCTTCAATGGACTGTAACGGGCTTTCACCTTTTTTGAACATAGTGAAAATTCCGTCGGAAAAGGTTACTACTCCGGCAGGAACGCCTTTTTCTTTTTTTATGGAAAGCACCTTATCAAGCAGTTCCTTGTGGCCGGCATGAATGCCGTCAAAAACACCAACAGTAAGGGCTGTACTTTGAGGAAAAGATTCTTCACTGATTCTGCTGAAGGGAATAATTCTCATGTCAGTTGTTTTTGAGAACAAAGAAAGATTCTGTATCTTCGGTGTAGGCAGAGTTTATAGGCAGGAACTGGTAAACGTCATCGGTCTTGTCTGCTACAGCTTTTGAACAGGTAATCTGATCCGGGTCACTGCATTCAGCAAGAATTCTGGCCCGTTCAGGTGTAGGTCCCATGAGGTGATACACAACTTTTTTCTTTCCGGTAACAGTCTGGCAGGTACGGCCGTAATCAATACCAAAACCTACATTCAGTTTGATGCCGCTTACAAGGCTGATTCCTGAAATGATGGAACGTACGGCCAGCATGAACTGAATCATATTCAGCACTACAGTTTCGTCGTCGGTAAAAAGACCTGAAGCAATCTGATACAGACTTCCGGTAACAGAAACCTTTTCGATTGCGTAATTATCAAGAATAGAATCTATCTGAACATAGAAACGGTCAACAAGATCAACACAATCCTGACATCCTACTTTCTTTGAAACTTCTGTAAGGTTCTGGATTTTGATATAACCGACACACGCAGTTTCTGATGTAAAATAATATGGACGAACCTTGTAATCAGTTTTTTCAGCGACCGGTTTCGGAACAATATTTTCAAAAAGGAAGCGTTTTTCTTTTTCAAGCTTTTCAATCTTCAGGATATATTCCTGATCCGGATTTTCAAGAGCCATGTACATGATAAGTTCTGCAAGTGCACAGCCGAATCCAAGAAGAAGAAGTTTCGGAAAAATACTCTGAAGCAGAGCCGGAATTCCGATTGAAAGCAGGAAGGCTACTACAGGAACTTTTCGTCTGAAAGAAATATGCTTCCAGTTTGCAAAAAGAAGAATGAAAGCAACAGCCGAACAGATTGCAGAGTAAATATAAGTAAGGGCAGAAGGAACTCCATAGGAATAAACTATACGGCCTTCCCCTTCAAATTTAAGCTCAGTTGAAATTGCAACGATACACAGAATGAAACATGCAAAAGCAAGAACCCCGGAAAGGATCAGACAAAGATTCTTTACGCTCTCTTTCATTCTTTCGTGTGAAACACAGGAAATGATATATTCCATACTGATTGTAATCCAAAGCAGCATGGCAATAATGTAGGCTTTTCCGAAGAACATGTTCAGAACAGGATATGTCTGACGTTTTGCAATAAAAATACAGCTTACAATATCAAAAACAAGAAGAACTGCAGAATCTAGAATCTGATACATGAAGATCTTGTTCTGTCTGGTACGAAGCTTTGGCTTTGAAAAGTACATGACGAGAACCAGAATGATAAAGAAGAGTCCTTCAATCTGAAATTCAATATTGTAATTCATTGTTTCCGAAAAACCTTTTTTAATTTAGAAAAGTATAAGGGATACATGTAAATTAATCTACTTTTTTGTTTCCTAAAATAAGGATTTTCAACTATAATAAATATGCGATATTGAACAATAAATTTAGTTTCACTAAAATACTTTAGTATAATTAAAGCGCCGAGCGTTTCTGCCCGACTATACCTAAAGTTTTACAGGAGTTACTTATGGGAAAGAAAAACATTGACTGGGGAAACCTTCCGTTCGGTTATATGAAAACAAGCAAGAGCTTTGTTGCTGAATTCAAGAACGGAAAGTGGAGCGAAGGAAAGCTTACAAAGAAACATGAAATCACAATGAGTGAATGTGCCGGTGTTCTGCAGTATGCACAGACATGTTTCGAAGGTCTCAAGGCCTACACAACAGAAGAAGGAAAAATCGTCTGCTTCCGTCCTGACCTTAACGCAAAACGCATGAAGGATTCTTGTGAAAGACTTGAAATGCCTGTTTACCCTGAAGATAAATTCGTTGAAGCCTGCAAGATGGTTATTGAAGCAAACAAAGACTGGGTTCCACCATACGGAAGCGGAGCAACTCTTTACGTTCGCCCTTTCATGTTCGGAAAGAACGCAGTTATCGGTGTAAAACCAGCTGACGAATATGAATTCCGCATTCTGGTAACACCTGTTGGACCATACTTCAAAGGCGGAGCAAAACCAATCAAGGTTCGCATTTCTGACCTTGACCGCGCAGCACCTCACGGAACAGGTGACATCAAAGCTGGGCTTAACTACGCAATGTCACTTCACAACATCGTAGATGCACACAAATGCGGATACGCTGAAAACATGTATACAGACCCTGCAACACACACATATATGGAAGAAACAGGCGGAGCAAACATTATCTTCTTCACAAAAGACGGAACAATGGTTACTCCAAAATCTGACTCTATCCTTCCTTCAATCACACGCCGCTCACTGGTTACAGTAGCAGAAGAAGTTCTGGGAATGAAAGTTGAACAGAGAAAGATTGCAGTTTCTGAACTTTCTGAATTTGCAGAATGCGGACTTTGTGGTACAGCAGCAGTTATCTCTCCAGTAGGACAGATTGACGACCACGGAAAAGCAATCATCTTCAATGAAGGAAAAGATGAAATGGGTCCAAACACAAAGAAGCTTTACGAAACTCTTACAGGTATCCAAATGGGACGCCTTAAGGGACCAGAAGGCTGGGTTGTAGAAATCTGCTAATCAATTGAAAAGTTGCTGATCAAATGGGCCCTTCGACCCTTCGACAAGCTCAGGGACCACAAGCTCAGGGACCATTTGATAAATTGAAAAGGCACTGGTCATTAAGTTTTTTCGAAATGACCGGTGCCTTTCTGTTTAACATTCAGTTTTCACCTGAGGGTAAACCGAAATCTTTTGAGAATATGAGTTTACCTGATTTTATTTCCCAGGCAGCAAAGAAGTTTTCCCACCTGAGCACAAGAACCTTTCCGAAAAGAACATAATGATCCTGCGGTGGATTACAGAAAAACACAGAACTATCAAGATTTCTAACAGCCTTTATTTCCAGGGAGTTTCCGTCTACAGAGACGAGGGCCTGAAAATGACTTTCACCAAAGGAAGATTCATCTTCCGGGCTTCCGCAGAAAAAGCTCAGGAAATAAAGATTTCCGTCAAGAACAAAAGGTTCCCGGGAAACACAGAATGCGTTGTAAGCTTCTTTTTTTTCGTCCGAATCAAAAGCATTTCCGGAACTGGAAAATATCATTTCTGAAAGGTCAGTTTCCTTTATCAGATTTCCGTCAGGAAGCGAATAGAATGCAAGGCGGTTTCCGTCACAGTCAAAAAGAACCAGATTCTTCTCAAGAGCAATGGAATCTGTATAAGCTTTTTTACTGAAACTGCATTCTTCAAATTCAAGTTCCTGCAGTTTAAGTGCATCAAAGTCATAATTCCAGAAACGGATTTTTTCCCCTTCTCTTTCCATTACAGGACTTGAAACAAGAAGCGCAGAGTCTGGAGAAAAAGCATAAGGTTCTCCGCTTACCGCAAGGTAACCGCGGAATGCAAATTCATCCGTAAGCTTTCTGCGGTTTTCAGCATCGATTACAGAAAAACCTGAAAAACCTTCCGGAGTAAAACAGTAACTGGCAGCGATTATATTTTTCCCGTAAGGAAGAAGCTGGAATACGCTTGGAACTGTTTCAAGATTTTCAACGACTTTCCCCTTCTGATTCAGAAAAAGGAGCCTGTTACCGAAATACCCGTTACTCATCCCTATTACAGGAACAATAAGCTCGGATCCATAAAGAAGCGGCTTTTCAATGGCTGAAGAAATTTCACATGTAAATTTTTCCGAAAGCTCAAGGAGGTCGGTTCCCCGGATTGTACGCACATCCGGATAATAAATAAGATTTTCAACTGCCGTCCCTTTTAAAAGCTTTGTCTTTACAGACCGGCTTCTGCAGGATGCACCAAAGAAAATGGACAGTGAAATCAAGCTGAAAAATAAACTCTTTTTGTAATTCATAAAAAAACTCTTCCCTGTTCATTATGAAACAAGGAAGAGTCTCCTTTCAAGTATTTTTTTCTGTAAAAGGATTCAGACTAAGATTTGTCTCCGGCAAGGTAAACAGTATCGCTGTCGTCAGCAAGATCCTGTGGAGTTACGAATGCATCGTACCAGGCCTGTGAAGGTTCCAGGTTGATTCCCTGAGAAAGCCAGCAGCGGTAAACAACCTTTGAACAGTAAGAACCGTTGTTGTTGTCTCTTCCCAGAAGAAGATTGTAGCCTGCGCCGTAAAGTTTACTTACACCGTAGTCGATAGCTGCATTTGCTTTTGTTGTGTTGTTTGTTCCGTTCTTAACGCTCATGATCATAACCGATGTTGAACCGTCAGCCCATGTACTTGTATGTTCCCAACCTACAGCACCAAGAGCATAAGTTCCTTTACTTGCGTTAAGGTATTTGTCTGTTTTGTTTGATGCAGAATAGATACACCATCCTGTAGCCTTCTTTCTTGCATCGAAAATTCCGGCATGCTTCCAGATACCTGGTGTAACCATGTTCAGAAGAGCTGCTGAAGAACCGTTCTGGCTTTTTCCGTTTCCGTGACATACAAGAACAGCACCTGTAGGAATAGAAGAATTAGGACCGATCAGTGTAGAAGAAATTGTACGTGCAGACTCAGATTTTGTATCAAGAACTTTCTGGGCTGTTTCAAGGTCATACTTTGCCATAATTTCTTTTGCAGAATCGTAAAGTCCGTTTTCTTTCAGAAGTTCAACAACACGGGAATCATCAGCGCCAGAAACGATTGCTTCATAACCGGCAGCAATAATCTTGTTGCGGATTTCTGCCTGTTCTTCTGTCATTTCTCCGTCAGCTGAACGTGAAGCTGAAACGAAAAGTCCGTCGAATTCACTCTGTGCTGAAGAAAGAATTTCTGCAGCTTCTGCTTTTGAAACAGGAGCTGTGTCCGGTTTTGAAATGTTTGAACAGCCTGTAAAAGCTGCCAGACCAACTGCGGCCATTGCCACACATGCAAGGATTTTTTTCATAAAATCACTCCAATATTTTTTTATTTACCCGCCCATACCGGGGAGCTAAATAAAATTATATGTTGCAAATGAGCAGTTGTAAATTTTATTTTCCAAAATCTCTAATTCTAAACGTTTAACTATCAGTTATTTCGTTACAGAACACGGGTTACTGCACACTTAAGGTATTCGCTTGTAGGGTAACCCATGAGAACCGGATGATCCGGCCCTGCCCCGCGTTTTTCAAAAATCTGAACACGGCGGTGTGAATCTTTTGCGGCATGCATGATCATGTCGTAGAAGGTTTCTGTATCAAAGAAATGAGAGCATGAACAGGTTACCAGGATTCCGCCAGGAACCAGAAGACGCATTGCACGGAGATTGATTTCTTTGTATCCGCCGTAGGCTTTTTCGATTGTCTTTGCCGATTTTGTAAAAGCCGGAGGATCCAGAATGATTACATCAAACTTTTCGCCCTTGTTTTCATAATCTTTGAGAAGTTCAAAAACATCAGCACATACAGCAGTCATTCTGTCTTCTGCATTGTTGTTGCGGATATTTTCATTCACCATATCAACAGCTTCCTGTGAAATATCTACTGAAATAACTTCACGGGCACCGGCCTTGTATGCGTTAAGCCCGAATGCTCCTGTATGAGTAAAGGTATCAAGAACTTTTTTTCCATGACAGAAACGCTGGATTTCCCGGCGGTTGAATTTCTGGTCAAGGAAGTAACCTGTCTTCTGTCCGTTCACAATATCAACTTTTATCTTGATGTCATTTTCGGTAATTGTAAGAACTTCATTTCCTGCTTTTCCGATCCAGCCGCTGACAGTTTCAAGGCCTTCCTTTGCATTGATTTTTTCGTCGGCACGTTCGTAGATGAAATCAGGATTACAGTGTTTCTTAAGGGAATCAAGAATTTCCTTTCTGAATACGTTGCAGGCTACAGCAAGGAACTGAACTACAAGATATACGGAACCGTCTGAATCGTAGTAGCGTTCAACAATAAGCCCCGGAATAAGATCTGCTTCTGCAAAAATCAGGCGGTAAGAATCAGTTTCGCTGTAATAAAGACGGCGCACATTGACTGCGTCGGAAACTTTTCTTTCGATGAAAGACGGAATGTCTTCAGTTACTTTATCAAGATGATCTCCGGAAATAAGGCGGATTGCAATCTTTGATTTTCTGTTCAGAACGCCGGTTCCAAGAAAGCCCCCCGCTTTGTTGCATACTTCAACCAGTGTTCCGTCGGCAACTTCTGCATCCTTCAGGGAAGCATTGAGCCATTCCCCGCCTTCTGATTTCTGATATTTCAGATGAGAGATTTCATTGTCAAAAACCCACAGGAATCCCTGGAGAATTTCTTTTTCTTCCTTTGCGTTTAAAAATACACGTACCATTTATTTTCCTCTATTTATTCAGTCCAAGTTTGTTTCTTAAGCCTTCCCCGTTGTCAAAGCAGTAAGTCTTTATTCCAAGGCTTTCAGCTGCAAGACAGTTGCCGGCTTTATCATCGGTAAAGAATGCGTCTTCGGGTTTTACCCCTTCCGCTTCAAGAATGACCTTAAAGAAATCGGTTCCGGGTTTTGAAAGATGTATCTTATTTGAGGCGTAAGTGCTGTCAAAATATGCATAGTCTCCCCGTTCAATATGAATTTCATAATGACTCTGGATTGTATTTGTTCCCGCTACAACCCTGCAGGAAGGATCCCGTTTTTTCAGTTCTTTTATGATATCAATGGTCTCCTGAATCAGTTCCGGGTGGAACAGCATGCGGAAATAATCGAATTCGATGGAAAGGCCTGAATTTTCCTTGAACAGTTTCCAGAATTCATCATTTGTAAGCCACCCGCACTGAAGTTCTTCCCAGATGTCACGTTTTCCGTCATTTATGCGGCAAAGCTCATAAAACCGGTCGGCAATAAGTCCCATCCGGCGGAAAACCATTCCGTAATCAAATGTAGTGGTTACAACTCCCCCGATATCAAATATATAAAGCATCTTGTACTCCGTAGGATGTTATTTTATCAGAAACTTTTAAGTTAATCTTTGGTTATAGATACGTGGACAATACGGAAAAAACTTGTCCCGAAAGCATTTTATGCTTAGATTTATAATATAACAATAATTTAGGATTTTTAACAAAAATGGATGAAATTACTTCCGTTCCGGCCCTTTCTTCAAATGAACTTTCAAACCCGGACGATTTTTACAAAATAGCCTTCCAGTTCCAGCAGATTATGATGGTTTACGAAAGTGCCATTAAGCAGGTTGAAACAAAACTGGACATTCTGAACAAAGAACACAAAGTATCAGGAAACAGAAATCCAATAGAAACAGTAAAATCCCGTGTAAAATCGCCGGATTCCATAGCAAACAAGCTTTCAAAGAAAAAACTTCCCGTTTCCTTTGAATCCATGATGAACAGTCTGAACGATATAGCAGGCGTTCGTGTAATATGTCCTTATATAGCAGACATTTATAACGTCCGCGACATGCTCCTTAAACAGCCGGACCTTACCCTTATAGAAGAACACGATTATATAGAAAAACCTAAGGAATCGGGTTACAGAAGCCTGCATCTTGTAGTTTCTATTCCGGTTTACCTTTCAGATTCAGTACAGAACGTAAAAGTTGAAATCCAGCTGCGTACAATAGCCATGGATTTCTGGGCAAGCCTTGAACATGAGCTCAGATACAAGACAAAAACAAACGTCCCGGATTCAATACGCCGTGAACTTTTCCGTGTAGCCGAAACAATTGCCATGACTGACCGGGAAATGCAGGAAATTGCCTTTGAACTGAACGAACTTGAATAACAGTACTCCATAATTCCCCTCATTGAGAAGGTCGAATAAATTTGTTAAAATCACTCTGTTTTATTAACTTATATAATAGAAATCAGTTAATTGGAGTATAGATATGGCATTGCTTGATGTTCAGAACGTTTATTCGGGAGTTGAAGAAAAAGAAATCCTTAAAGGATTGAATCTCCAGATTAATCCCGGCGAAGTTCACGTTCTTATGGGACCTAACGGGGCTGGAAAATCTTCCCTTGGAAACACCCTGATGGGAAATCCTGTATACAAAATGACTTCCGGAAAAATCTTTTTTGACGGAGAAGACATTTCTGAATATACCACAGACAAGCGTGCAAAAGCCGGCCTTTTCATGAGTTTCCAGGCACCTCTGGAAGTTCCTGGAATCAGTCTTGAAAGCTTTATCCGTGCCTCAATCCAGAACAAAACAGGAGAACACGTTAAGCTTTTCCAGTTCCAGAAGGAACTTAAAAAGAACATGGAGCTCCTTAACATGGACGAATCTTACGCAAAGCGCGACCTTAACGTAGGATTTTCCGGCGGAGAACGCAAAAAGAGCGAAATTCTCCAGCTTCTTATGCTCAAACCGAAATTTGCAATCCTTGACGAAACAGACTCAGGTCTTGACGTAGACGCTGTAAGAACAGTTTCCAAAGGAATCGAAGAATACATGAAGACTGTGGGCGGCTCACTTCTTATCATTACCCACTCTACAAAGATTCTTGAAAGTCTCCACGTAGACTATACTCACATCCTGGTAAAGGGCCAGATCATCAAGACAGGTGACGGTTCTCTTGTAAAAGAAATCAATGAAACAGGATTTGAAAAATATCTGAATAAATAAGAACAGAATATATGGCAAACAACGAAAAAACTGACGTAAAAGACATAGATCACTCTCTCTACGACTTCCGCTACGAAGAAAACGAAAAAGATTTCTACCGTATGGAATCGGGACTTACCCGCGAGATCGTAGAAAAACTTTCTGACGAAAAAGGTGACCCGGCATGGATGAAGGAATTCCGCCTTAAGTCACTTGAAATATACAACCAGCTCCGCACTCCTGACTGGGGACCGGACATTTCCGAACTCCACATGGAAAACATTGCAACTTATGTAAAGCCAAAAACAGACATGGCAAATACATGGGAAAATGTTCCGGACGACATCAAGGAATCCTTTGAAAAACTTGGTATTCCTGAAGCTGAAAGAAAAAGCCTTGCGGGCGTTGGTGCCCAGTACGACAGTGAGCTTGTTTACCACAATGTTCAGGACGAAGTACTCAAACAGGGTATAATTTACCTTGGATTTGAAGAAGCACTTAAAAATCCTGAATGGGAACCTATGATCAAAGAGTATTTCATGACTCTTGTTACTCCAAAAGACCACAAATTTGCAGCCCTTCACGGTGCCGTATGGTCAGGAGGATCATTCGTATATGTTCCAAAGGGAGTTCATCTTTCATTCCCTCTCCAGTCTTATTTCCGCCTGAACGCAAAGGGCGCCGGACAGTTTGAACACACCCTTATCATCGTAGACGAAGGCGCAGACCTGCACTTTATTGAAGGCTGTTCTGCACCAAAATACAACGTTGCAAACCTCCACGCAGGTTGTGTTGAACTTTTCGTAAAAAAAGGTGCACACCTGCGCTATTCGACAATCGAAAACTGGTCAAAGAACATGTACAACCTGAACACAAAACGTGCAAAGGTTGAAGAAGACGCTTCAATCGAATGGGTTTCGGGAAGCTTTGGAAGCCATGTTTCATACCTTTACCCGGAAAGTGACCTGGTTGGAAAAAACGCCAGAAGTGAGTTCACAGGCGTAACTTTTGCCGGAAACGGACAAAACCTGGACACAGGTGCAAAAATGGTTCACCTGGCACCGAACACAAAGTCGGTAATCACAACAAAATCCATTTCAAAAGGCGGCGGAACTTCAATTTACCGCTCAGCAGTCTATATCGCTAAAAATGCCGAAAACTCAAAAGCTTCTGTAAGCTGCCAGAGCCTTATGCTGGACTCAGAAAGCCGTTCCGACACAATTCCTGCAATGCAGGTTATGAACGATTCAAGCGACGTTGGACACGAAGCAAAAATCGGACGCATTTCAAACGATGCAGTTTTCTACCTGATGAGCCGCGGTATTCCTGAAGACGAAGCCAAGAGCATGATTGTTTCGGGCTTTGCAAATCCTGTAAGCAAGGAACTTCCTCTGGAATATGCAGTTGAAATGAATAACCTTATCAGACTTGAAATGAAGGGGGCTATGTAATGTCAAATACAGTTTTAAATCAAACACCAGCTCTCACATGGACATGGCTTAAAATGAACAAAGCCATCATAAGTGATGACGAAATTCTGAATTCTGCCCTTTCATTTGAAAATGCCGGTTACGAAGTAGTTTCAAAACCGGATTCAGTAAAAATTCTCAAAAAAGAAGACTTCAAAACTTCGCTTTCCTCTCCTCTTTCTGCTGTATTTGCCAAAACAAGCGAACTTGGAATCCAGTACAAGGAAGTAAATGAGCCTGAATCTTCAGCATTTGATGAAAGCAATGCCGAAACTCTTGTTCTTGAAGCCTCAAAAAAAGAAACTGTTCCTGTTGTAATTAAAATAAATGCTGAAGGAAAATGCGTTTCAGAACAGATTATTCACGCCCTTCCTGACTCAGAAGTTACAGTTATTCTTGTAACAGAAAGCAAAGAAAATGACGGCGTAAACCTTATCCGTACAAAGTGCTATGCCGAAGAAAATGCAAAGATTCACCTTTGCAAGGTTCAGCTCCTCAAAAACGGATTCTATCACATTGATTCCACAGAAAACGTATGCGGCGAAAACGCAGAAGTTGAATATACAGAACTTCAGCTTGGTGCCGCTTCTGTAATCACAGGTGCATACACAAATCTTTCTGAATACAAAGCTTCCTACAGAAGTGATACAGCTTATTACCGCAAGGGAAATCAGAAAATCGACATGAACTATGTCTGTGCACACGGCCCGAAAGGCAAAAAATCAGAATGTTCTATGGCTGTAGCCGGAACACTTGTTGATGAAGCACAGAAAACATACCGCGGAACAATCGACTTCAAACGCGGCTGTGCCGGAGCCAAAGGAAACGAAACAGAAGAGACTCTGCTTCTTTCTCCAAAAGCCGTGAACCGTTCGGTTCCAATGATTCTTTGTGATGAAGAAGATGTTGAAGGCGAACACGGTGCCACAATCGGCCGCCTGAATGACGACATGCTTTTCTACATGGAAAGCCACGGCATTTCAGAAGAAGAAGCCTGCGCCCTTATGGCCCGCGCAAAAATCAATGCCGTAAGCGCAAAAATTCCAGACTCAACAGTCCGCGAACAAATCGAAAACTACATAGAAAACCTCTAAACGTTTCCCCGCCCCCATAATCCTGACCGAACAGGAATGAATGCTCACGAAGTCCTGTATTGCACCGGTAAAAAAAATGGGGCGCTACAGGACCTCATTTTCAAACTCGCCATTTTGAAAAGATTATGATCTTTTTATTTGTAAGCATGAAAATGGGGCGCAGCTAAATGAAACAAAGGGACATCCCGCAGTGAGCGTAGCGAACGAGGACTTATGTCCCTGCTGTTTCATTTAGCGTTGCGGGGCCCCATTTTCATTCCCAAAAGATTTAAACCAACATAATCTTTTCAAAAACTATCATTTTGTATCATTTCCCCGCAGCATCGGGCAAAATTCCTATCATTTTGTAACAAAATAACTATACCCAAATCCTGAAACCTGCCTCATTATAATTATAGAAAATCCAAAAACAAAAAATTGGAAACCAAAAAAACACAAACATTATATCTTAGGAGGATATTATGAAAAAATTATTGGTTCTGGTAGCTGCTCTGACAGTTCTCGTAATGCCAACTTTTGCAAAACCAAAGAAAGCTAAGAAAGCAAGTGCAAAAGCAAAAACAGTAAAAGTAGGTATCATCAACAATGACCCTAACGAATCTGGCTACCGCACAGCCAACGATCGTGACATGAAAAACACATTCACAAAAGACAAGGGATACGAAGCTTCTTTCGCATACTCACTGAAGAATGATGAACAGATTGCTGCTGCTCAGAAATTCATCCAGGACGAAGTTGACTACCTTCTTCTTTCAGCTGCTGGTACATCAGGATGGGATTCAGTTCTCAAAGATGCAAAAGCTGCTGGTGTTAAAGTAATTCTTTTCGACCGCACAATCGATGCTGATCCTTCACTCTACGCAGCTTCAATCGTTTCTGACATGGCTCAGGAAGGTGAAACAGCTGTAGCATGGCTCAAATCACAGAACAAAGATTCAGTAAACGTTATCCACCTTCAGGGTGTTATGGGATCTGCTGCTCAGATCGGACGTTCAGGAGCTCTGGACAAAGAAATCGCTGCAAACGCAAACTGGAACATGGTTACTCAGCAGACAGCTGAATGGAACGCAGAAAAAGCACAGCAGATTGTACAGGCTGTAATCGATGCTAAAAAACCATTCAACGTAATCTACGCTGAAAACGACGATATGGCAAAAGGTGCTGTAGCAGCTCTGGACAAAGCAAACATCTCTCACGGTGTTGGAAAAGACGTAATCGTTATGGGATTCGACTGCAACAAGTGGGCTCTCCAGGAACTGAAAGCTGGAAACTGGAACTACGACGGACAGTGTAACCCATTCCAGGCTTCTTACATCGTAAGCATCATCGAAAAACTTGAAAAAGGCGAAACAATCGCTGAAAAAACAATCATCATGAAAGAAAAGGGATTCGACGCTGCAACAATCACAGCTGAAGATGTAGACAACTACGGTATCTAATTCCGTAACTAAACCTTTATAACTTGGGGCTGCCCAAAAACTTTTTCGGGCAGCCTTTTTTTTAGCTTTTTTATTTTTTTTACGGAGGAAATATCTATGCAGGACGACATTGTTTTACAGATGCGTGGTATTTCAAAATTCTTTCCGGGTGTAAAAGCTCTGCAGGATGTAGACTTCACACTCCGCAAAGGTGAGATTCATGCCCTTATGGGAGAAAACGGGGCCGGAAAATCAACTCTCATTAAAGTTCTTACAGGTGTATACCAGAAAGACGCTGGTGAAGTAAAAATAGAAGACAAGCCTGTATTAATCCGTTCTCCACAGGATGCCCAAAACGCCGGCATCTCAACTGTTTACCAGGAAATCACACTCTGCAACAACCTTACAGTTGCAGAAAACATATATATCGGCCGCACTAAAGGTGCATTAACAAACTGGAAGAAAATGAACGAAGGAGCCGGAAAGATTCTGGAAGACCTTCAGATTCCTTGTAAGCCGGACCAGCAGCTTTCAAGCTGTTCAATTGCAGTTCAGCAGATGGTTGCAATTGCCCGTGCCGTAGACATGGAATGTAAGATTCTTATTCTTGACGAACCAACCTCTTCCCTCGACGAACAGGAAGTTGCAAAACTTTTCAAGCTTATGCTGAACCTTAAATCAAAGGGTGTTGGAATCATTTTCGTAACACACTTCCTTGAACAGGTTTATGAAGTCTGTGACAGAATCACTGTTCTCCGCGACGGAAAACTTGTTGGCGAATATCTGATTGCAGACTGCCCTAAAGTTGTGCTTGTTTCCAAAATGCTTGGTAAGGAACTTGACGGCCTTTCAAAAGTTAAAAAGCCTGAAGGAGTTATTGAACATTCTCCTGTCGAAGTTCCGGTTTACCAGGCAGAAGGACTTTCTGCAGCCTCACGAATCAAGCCTTTCAACATCAATATTTTCAAGGGCGAAGTAAACGGCTTTACCGGCCTTCTTGGTTCCGGCCGTTCTGAATGTGTACGTGCCATTTTCGGCGCAGACAAAGTCCTTTCAGGAAAAGTAAAGATCAACGGAAAGGAAGTTAAAATCAATAAGCCTATTGATGCAATGAAAAACGGAATTTCTTATCTTGCCGAAGACAGAAAACGCGACGGTATTGTAGGTGATCTTTCAGTTCGTGAAAACCTGATTCTTGCCCTGCAGGTTCTTAAGGGAATGGGACGCCCTATTTCCAGAGCACAGGCAAAGAAATTCACAGAAGAATACATCAAGCTTCTGGACATCAAAACAGCTTCTACTGAAACTCCAATCAAATCACTTTCGGGCGGAAACCAGCAGAAAGTAATTCTTGCCCGCTGGCTTCTTGCAAACCCGCAGTATCTGATTCTTGATGAACCTACTCGCGGTATCGATATCGGAACAAAACTTGAAATCCAGGACCTGGTTCTGAAACTTGCAAAAGAAGGAAAATCAGTTACATTCATTTCTTCTGAAATTGATGAAATGCTCCGTACCTGTTCACGCCTTACAGTTATGCGCGACCTTAAAGTGGTTGGTGAACTGAAAGGCGAAGACCTTACTCAGACAAAGATCATGGAAACAATTGCGGGAGGAAAATAATGGCTGAGAACAAAGTAAAATCATTCTTCAAAGGGCTCCTGCACAATCAGATTATTATTCCGCTTGCAGCCCTTCTTATTCTGGTTGTAATAAACCTCATTGCAGACCCTGGGTTCTTCAAGATTACCCTTGGTAAATCAAGTGCAGGATTCCCTGTTCTTTCAGGTTACCTTATTACAATTCTTGACTACGGTTCAGAACTGGCAATTCTTGCCATCGGTATGACTCTGGTAACAGCAGCTTCCGGCGGACAGGATATTTCCGTTGGTGCCGGCATTGCAATTGCAGGTTCCGTAATTCTCCGCGTTCTCTGCGGAAACGCAGGTGCTCACCCTGAAACAATGCAGCATTCAATCTTCCTGGCTTTTATGGTGGCACTTATTGTTTCAATGATATTCGGAGCTTTCAACGGAGTTCTTGTTGCATACTTCAAGATTCAGCCTATGATTGCTACCCTTATCCTGTTTACTGCAGGTCGTTCAATTGCAGCCTGGATCAACCATAACGAACTCCCAATCATCAAGGATGCTGTATTCAGTTACTTCGGAAACTTCATTCCGGGAATTGCACTCCCTACTCCAATCTTCATTGCCATCATCTGTATGGTGATTATTTGGCTGGTTCTGAAGTTCACAACTCTTGGACTTTATGCCCAGTCGGTAGGTATCAACAGTGCATCTTCAAGACTGAACGGTATCAATCCTGAAGTTATCAAAGTAATTACTTATGTGATCATGGGAATGTGTGTAGCTGTTGCAGGTCTTATCAAGGTTTCACGAATCCAGACAATCAACTATTCGGTTGTTGCCACAGACATCGAAATGGATGCCATCCTTGCGGTTGCCCTTGGCGGAAACGCACTTTCAGGCGGAAAGTTCAACATGTGGGCTTCCATCCTTGGTGCTTACGTTATCCAGTTCCTTACAACAACACTCTACAAGTTCAATGTTATGTCTACTGCTCTTCCGGCTTACAAAGCTGTAGTTGTTATTATCCTTGTTGTTCTCAGCGCTCCTGTAGTGCGCGAAAAACTGAACGCCTTAAGCAAAAAGCTCAATAACAGAATGGACAAAAAAGCAGTTGCAGTGGAGGCTAAATAATGAAAAACATGTTCAAACCACAGAAACCGCTGACAAATAAAAAGCAGCTTTCCGATTCAAACCTGCTTCTTCTGATTACAGTGTGTGTATTTGCCGCAATGTACCTCTTTGCAATCATTTTCCTTGGAAAAGGATTCAGAAAGCCTCAGGGATTTTTCAACCTGCTGAACGAAAACGCTGCCCTGATCATTCTTTCATGTGCCTTAAGCCTTGTAATGATTACCGGAGGAATTGATATTTCCGTAGGTACCCTTACAGCCCTTGTCTGCATGAGCTGTGCAGTTCATCTTGATAAAAACGGCGGAACAGTAGGAACAGCAATTCTTATTGCTCTTGGCATCGGTCTTGCTTTCGGTCTTGTACAGGGATTCCTGGTTGCTTACCTTGAAATCCAGCCGTTCATTGTAACCCTTGCCGGAATGTTCTTTGCTAAAGGTATGACTACAATCGTTAATGCAACACAGTTCAACGTTCAGCACGCAGGTTTCCAGGCACTAAAGGGAACACGTCTTCATGTTCCTTTCATGGGCTCGTACAACAAGCTTGGCGACTGGGTTCCGGCCTATGTTGAAATTGGAGTTGTAGTTGCCATCGTAGTTGTAATCGGACTTTTCGTTCTCCTTAAATGGGGAAAGCTTGGACGCAACTTCTATGCAATCGGTGGGAACGCATACAGCGCAAACATGCTTGGAATAAATGTTAAACGTACAAGATTCCTGGCACACGTAATCTGTTCGGTTCTCGCAGGAATCGGCGGATGGGTATACTTCATGCACGTTGGTTCAGGGTCTCCAAGCCATGCCGCTGGTGCTGAAATGAACGCCATTGCTTCTTCCATCATCGGAGGAACAATGCTTACCGGTGGTGTTGGTAACATCGTAGGAACTTTCTTTGGTGTTATTTCCCTGGCTACAATCAAGAACATTGTTTCCTCACTTGGTCTTGATGAAGCCTGGTGGACTAATATAACAGTTGCTTCAATGATCTGTATCTTCCTCCTGGTACAGAGTCTGGTTCTTTCAAGAAAAAACAAAGCAACCGTATAATACGGAGTACTTTTTATCACAAACCTTTCCGGATGTCTTCCTTTCCCTTAGGCATCCGGATTTTTTTTATGATTCCTGGATTTTTTTACGGAACTGGAGCGGAGAAACTCCGTTTGATTTTTTGAAGGAACGGATGAAATTTTCGCAGGCTGTATACCCGCATTTTTCACCTATTTCATTTATTGAAAGATCTGTGGTTTCCAGAAGAGATTTTGCCTTTTCGTTCAGAAGTTCCCTTACATCATCGGCCGGGGCAACCCCGAAGTGGTCTTTATAAAGATTCGTAAAATGACTTCTTGTAAGGCCGAAATCGTCAGCCATCAGATTAACATTCCAGTCTTCAGGATTCTGGATGACTTTTTTCCTCAGATTTGAAAGGCGGAAATTCACTTCATTTTCACGTTTAATCCGGGAATTCGGGAACCTTCGTATTGAGGCCAGTTCACTCATTACATTTGCGCAGGCAAGGCCAATGGCTGTGGACTGATCGGTGAGTTTTTCAGTAAGTGCCCATGTAATGAATTTCATCTGATTTTTGTAATCTGTTGAAATATCTATATAGAAGACTTCATCAAAAGGAAGGTCCACATTAAAAAAGAAGTCTTCGTCAGCTTCGAATTTTATGTAATCGTAAACAAGCTCCCCCTCCACTGCCCTGTAAGACTGCGGAGTTCCCGCTTTGAAAATAATACAGGCGTTTTCTTCTGTCTGAACGTTCATACCGTTTAGTTCAAGTACAACCGGACAATAAAAGTGGAGGAAAGTAAATCTTGTAGAAACATGCGGATGGTCAAAACAAAACCCCGGGTCTTCGTCTTTTTTGTAAAAACCGCCCACTACTAAAGCGCTCATTTATTTAATTTTAACTGAGGAATTACAATAGGGCAAATTTATTATTAAACGTTTTACGTAATTTTTTTTCTTCTTATTATATATATTCATTAAAGTTATTTTTTTTAGTATATTTTAACTATGGATTCATCAATCAAATTCAGAAAGGACTTTCCTTTCTTCTCGCAGAACCCCGAAAAGGGACTTATTTATTTTGATAATGCCGCTACAACACACAGACCTTATCTGGTGATTGATGCAATGACTCATTTCCATGCCACACAGAACGCAAATCCTCTCCGCGGACTTTACGCTTTGAGCGAAAGAGCTACAAAAGCATACGAAGATGCACGCCACACAGTTGCAGAATTTCTTGGCGCTGCCCGTGATGAAGAGATCGTTTTTACAAGAAATACAACAGAAAGCCTGAACCTTGTAGCATACACCTACGGAATGGACAATATTCATGAAGGAGATGAAATCGTTGTTTCTATCATGGAACATCATTCAAATATCCTTCCATGGCAGATGCTCTGTAAATCAAAAGGAGCAGTCCTGAAATTCATGGAATGTGACAAGTTCGGAAATATTCCTGAATCAGAATTTGAAAAAATCACTGCCAGAACAAAGATTGTTTCCTGCGGACATGTTTCAAATGTTCTTGGAGTAACAAATCCTGTAAAACGCCTTGCAGAAATTGCACACAAAAACGGTGCAATCATGATTGTTGACGGTGCTCAGAGTGCTCCTCATTTCAAAATCAACGTTCAGGATATCGGGGCTGATTTCTACGCAATTTCGGGCCATAAATTCGGAGGCCCTATGGGAATCGGTGCACTTTACGGCCGCTACGACCTGCTTGACAACATGAGTCCTTTCCTCCGCGGCGGTGAAATGATTGAATACGTAACCCGCGATTCGGCAACCTGGGCTGAAGTTCCTCATAAATTTGAAGCCGGAACTGTAAACGCTTCCGGAGCCGTTGGAATGGCTGCTGCAATCCGTTACATAAACAATGTTGGCCTTGAAAACATCGAAGAACACTGCAATCACCTTGCAAAAATGATGATTGAAGGGATGAAGAACATTCCGCACATTTCTGTTCTTGGAAGCGAAAACACTGAAAATCATTCAGGCATCGTTACATTTACTGTAGACGGCGTACATCCTCACGATATTGCGAGTCTCCTTTCAGACGAACTCATCGCAATCCGTGCAGGCCACCATTGCGCCCAGCCTCTTGGAAAACATCTTGGAGTTCAGTCTTCTGCCCGCGCTTCAATGTATCTCTACAACACAGAAGATGAAGTAAATACTTTCCTTGAAAAAATCGCACAGGTAAGAAAATGGTCCGGTTATAAGGACTAGGAGAACATTATGGATACAAAAGAACTTTACCGTGAAATTCTGAACGAACATAACATCAATCCGGTTCATAAGGCCGAAATGGATTCTCCTTCCCTCACCTGTAACGGAGTAAACCCTTCCTGTGGTGATGAAATTACACTGAACATCAAGTTTGATGAATCAGGCGAAAAAGTTCTGGATGCAAGCTTCACAGGAAGCGGTTGCGCAATCAGCCAGGCTTCAGTAGACATGATGGCAGAACTGATCATCGGAAAGTCAAAAGACGAAGCTTTGAGACTTGCCGAAATCTTCGACCGCATGATTAAAGGAACTGTAACCGACGAAGAACTTGAAGACCTGGACGAAGCTGCTGCCCTTCAGGATATTTCACACATGCCAGCCCGTGTAAAATGTGCCATGCTTGGATGGCGCACAATGAAAGAAATGCTTGGAGTTAAGTAAGCATCTTGAAACAAAAGGATATTTAAGATAATATAAATGTCACCTGGCGCTTTAGCTCAGCTGGATTAGAGCATGTGCCTTCTAAGCACAGGGTCGCCTGTTCGAGTCAGGCAAGCGTCAAAAAAAACCGCTTCTTTTGAAGCGGTTTTTTTGTTTAACATTTCTTTTCTAGAATCTGATGCAGAAATCAATTCCCAAAGGCGAAACCATAGCCATTGGAGTTACCGAATTATTACGCGGAACCCTCTGTCTTCCCGGAGCGTCTTCCACAGTTCCCAGAGTATGAAGCCAAGGAACCAGGAAACCAATAGCAGTACCAAGAACAGCACCGCAGAGAACATCGGTTGCAAAGTGCATTCCACCCGCCATTCGTAAAGCGGCAGTTCCAGCTGCGATTCCATAAGTAAGACCGGCAACAGCAAAGCGCCACGGAGAATCAGGATAGTACATGCTGAACGTATAGGTTGCAAAAGTTGCGCAGGCAAAAGTCATGGAAGAATGGCCGGAAAGGAAAGAATTAGCCCAGTCATGTTCTTCGTAAACATCTTTTTTGGGATATGTTGATGCGTCAAAATACATGTAAGGACGCGGTCTGTAAACACCAAGCTTAATGCACTCTTTTATTCCCTGAGTCAGAAGAAGAGTTTCTGCATACATTACACCAAGCGTAAGCCATTCAGATTTTTCAGTTCCTGCAAGAACTCCAGGAAAAAGAAAAGCAGAACAAAGGGTAACGTCGCTTATGGTATCAATTGTCTTGTTGTATTCACGGGCAAAGAAGGCATCAAATCCATTCACATCCGCAAGGTCAAATGTTTCACCCTGGTACAGGTTCTGGTTCACCTTGAGCCCTTTAGCAAGAATCAGGTCAGTTCCGTAGATAGCAGTACCGGCCCCGGCAAGAATCGAATCAGTTACAGGATTCAGTTTGAACACCTGGGCGAAAGCCGGGAATACAGAACAAACAGCAGCAGCAAGAACAGCAATAAAAGATTTTTTCATCATATACCTCGATTAATTTTTAGAAAGAAGAACAATAGGCTTTTCTCTTCCGGCTTTTACCGAAGGAACAAGCGAAACAAAAAGGGAAAGAACCAGTGTAGAAGCTACAATAAGGAAAACCTGGGCAAAAGGAATAGTTACAGGAATTTCTGAAAGATAGTAAGCAGGATCCATAAGATGAACTGTCTGAATTTCCGAAAGAGGAATTCCTTTCAGTAAATTGAGTGCTCGGTTCAGAACGTTCACAAGTTTTTCTGAAACACGCACGATTCCGTTTATGTTTACGGCAAGAAGAAGCCCAAGAGGAAGTCCTGTTATAACACCACCGGTTCCGCAGGCAAGGCCTGTAATCAGGAATGAGAAAGTGATTCCCGAAGAAGAAGCCCCGATGCTTTTAAGAATTGCAATTTCCTTACGGCGTTCCATAACAAGCATAACGATGGCAGAACTGATGTTTACCGAAGCAACAAGAACAATCAGAATCATTATGAAAACAAGCATTACCCGTGTAGAAGAAAAGTTTTCAAACTCCGAAGCGTTCATCTGGCTCCAGGTAAAAGTATTCGAATAAAGACCGAATTCAGCTTCAATATCATCGCGGACTTTCTCAAGGAGCGGAGAAAAAGCGTCTTCAGTTTCAATCATTACTGAAAAGTCTGCGGAGTTCAGGGAAACCTGTGCATAGGCAGTATCAATCGGAATGAATACCCATAAGGCGTCCATCTCCTGATACCCAGAAGAAATCACCGCGCCTACTTTGAATGAAGTCAATTTCGGGCTCACATTATTTCCGTTATTCTTAATTGTAATCAGACGGAAAACATCGCCTGCTTTGAGCTCCAGGTTTTCGGAAAGTTTCTGTCCGATAATTGCAGTCTTCTGCCCGGCTTCAAAGGAATCAAGAGAGCCGTCACATACAGTAAAAAGAGAAGCAAAAGCTTTATTTGTTTTGAAAATATCTGCCGGAACTGCACGAACCTGAGCTCCGGCTCTTTCCTTTTTTCCGCCCGCAAGGGCTGTAAGGGAAACCTGAGGATATGTATTCACAACTCCGGGAACTGATTTCATCTGTTCCGCATAGTTTCTGAAATTCTGTTCAGAAGAAACAATTCTTGAATTACGGTTAACAAGAGCTTCCAGGTGGCTTGATGAAAGCCCGATAAGGCGTTCAGTCATTCCCGAAATCATTCCGTTGGTAACAGTAATTACAACAACCAGAGGAATGATTGAAAGGCCAATACAGAGCATGGCACCAGTCATACTTCTTCTGGCAGATGACTTTTTTTCGGCCTTCGGGAAAATCAGACTTTTTGCAAACATCAACGATGCTTTCAGATTCATTAAGCTTTCTCCAGTTTTCCGTCTTTGATGGAATAAATAAAATCACCGTTCTTTGCAAGATTCATATCATGAGTAACAAGAACCAGAGTCTTTTTGTATTTATCTACCATACTGAAAAGCAGTTCCCCTATTCCGCGTGCATTTGCCGGGTCCAGGTTTCCGGTTGGTTCATCTGCCAGGATCAGGGTTGGATCATTAATCAGACTTCTGGCAACAGCAACTCTCTGGCGTTCACCGCCCGAAAGCTGGCCCGGAAGATGATTCCGTCTTTCGTAAACGCCTACATCATTAAGAAGTGCCTCTGCTCTTTTTACAGCTTCCTTTTTGGAAACACCGGTCATATAAAGCGGAAGGTAAACGTTTTCAAGAGCTGTAAAATCTTTCAGGAGATAATGGAACTGAAAAATCAGCCCAAGAAACTTTGAACGGTATTCGCTTACTTCACTTTCGGAAAGAGATGTAACATTCCATTTTCCGGCGGTTACAGTTCCTCCGGTTACGGAATCAATACCGCCTATAATGTTCAGCAGAGTAGACTTTCCGCTTCCCGATTCCCCTACAATAACATTCTTGGTTCCTTCTTCAATTGAAAGACAAAGATCCTTGAGAACTGTAAGTTTTTCTCCGTCCGAAACGTAAGTCTTTTCTACATTTTCGATTCTGATAATTTCACTCATTATGAAGAACCTCCGCTACAGTCATTTTAAGAACATTTCTGCTGGCTGCCCATGAGGCAATCAGCGGAGCCGCAATTCCGAATACAGTAATCCATAGAGTTTCACCGAAGAATACTCTGGCAGGAATTGAAGCATATATTGAATACATAGGATTTTCAGTAACGTACATCAGATTTTCAGGATTTGTAAGCTTTACGGAAACATAAGCAAAAGCATACATCACCTTGGAAGCAAGGCGGAACACAGAAGATGAATTTACGCTTATAAGAAGTCCGAGAATCATTCCGGGGATTGCACCTTTAATCCCGTTCAAAAAGCCCTGAATTGTAAAAATCATTTTGATTTCAAAGTCTCTGGCACCGATAGCAGAAAGGATTGAAATTTCACTTCTGCGTTCAAAAACAAGCCTTCTCATTCCGTTGTAGATATTTACTGCAACAACCAGGAAAATAAGAGCCACAAGGAACATGAGCATATTTTTTTCTATACGGAGAGCACCAAAGAAAGTCTTGTTGTATTCACGCCATGAAACAATCTTCAGTTCAGGAAAATCCTTCTTAAGCCGGTTTATTACAAACTGATCGTCTCCCGAATTATAAAGCTTTATCCCAAGAACTTTTTTTGCATTCTTTCCAAGATATTTCTGTCCGGCTTCTGTATTAATGAAAACAAAGGCAGAATTGATGTCGGCATATCCTGTTTTGAATACACCTTTTACTTTAAAGACACGGTCCGAAGAAAGAAGCTGAACATCGTTACCACCGCTCAAAGCGTAAAGATTCAGGCCTGAATTCAGTCTGATGCCAAGAGTTCTTGCAAGCCCTGAACCGATGACAATTGAATCCGGTTCCGAAAGGTCGAACTTTCCGCCAATCAGGGCAACTTCCTTTCTGAAGCCCGAATCTGTTTCCCACACATCAGGATCAATGGCACGGATAAGTGCCACACTTTCTTTAAGCCTCTGGCTTGTAACAAGACTCTGAGCTTCATAAAAACCAGTCACCGATTTAACCCGTTTATTTTCTGAACACCAGAGTCTCAAAGCGCTTTCCTTTTCTTCATCAAGGCCGGAAACTCTGATGTGATATGACGACACTTCCATAATTGAATCGATGAAATTCATCTGAAAGCCGTTCATTACGCTCATTACAACAATGAGAGTCATTACACCAAAACAGATTCCAAGAGCTGCAAGCCTTGTAGTTACGCGGCTGCGTCCTTTCCGGTCAACAGTAGAAAACCGGGACGAAACAGAGAAAATCCATTTTATACGTTTAAAAAAATCATTCATGAGCAGTACTTCTTATCTTTTTTCCGTCAAGGAAATATTCTTCAAGAGTTTTCTTTCCGTCCGTATAGTTTGAAACTACTGAATAGCCTTCATCGAATTTCATTTCTGTAGTCCAGGTTTCTTTTCCCGTGTATCGGGTCCGCATACGGAGTTTTCCGTCTTCATAATATTCGTAATCAGGCGGAAGTTCAGAATCCTTATGGTAAATATAAGACTGCTTCTTACGGCGGATACTTACAGCCTTTTCATAATTTTCGTTTGCATAAACATATATGCGCTGGTTTTCAGAAGTAATACGGTCCTCTTCATCAAAGGTCCATCTTATGTCGGAAGAAACATAGCTCAATTCTTTTTCCGTTTCCTTTCCGCTTTCCGGGTCTTTTGTTTTTACGGTTACGAATTTTTCAGTCCGTGAAGATTCTGTAAGCCCCCGTTCATTCAGAACTTGAGTAACAGTTGAACCTTTGGTTGAAACGGAAATTTTATGAGGCCTGAAAGAATCCCCTTTATATGAATAAGTCTCGTATCGTTCTACAGAAGAATCACGGGCACCTGCAATCTTCCAGATTTCTTTTTCCGTTACTCTGTAAAGTGAATCATAAAAAGTTCTTACGGCACGGGTTCCGGCCTTGTTTATAAGAACCGTATTGTCTTTCCCGGTTTCCGGAACAAATACTTCGTCTTCGAATTCCAGCATTCTCAGACGGGCATTGGAATCCAAAAGGCGTTTCTCCACAGATTCAGGAACTGCATTTTCTTCAGGAACTTCCTCTGCGTTTTCACCGCCCGTTTTTCTGGTTCCGGAATTCTCAACAAGAACATTTTCTGAAAGGTCTACATATTCCCCGTTCTCTTCAAAACCGCCTGCAAAATCAAAACCTTCAAGAGGACTTGAAATCTCTTCGCTTTCTTCAAAAACCCGGGCAAGACGGCGCTCTTCGTAGGCTACAAGAGAATCTTCAATCCAGGAAGCATCATCCAGAACAGGGTTATATAAGCCCATAGTTTCAAAATGACCTGTTCTGAAATAGTCATATTTTTCTGCAGAAAAAATCACCTTGTTTTTTTCAAGGCTTACCATTCCGGCAAAACGGAAAGCAGTATCTGAAAAATAATAATCATCAGCGTTATCAAGACACTGCACTCCGGTCATATTATAAAAAACAAGATTGTTGAAAAATTTTCTTACAGCAGGATTATCCTTCATGTCCTTCTTTTTCGCATGACAGGAAACTGTCACAAGAATGAAAGCTGCAAAGAGAAAACTGAAAATTAGTTCAGAAAGCTTTTTCAAAATCTATACACTCTGTCTATCAGGAATTAACCAGGTCGTTCACATAACTTTCTGCATTGAACGGCGCGATATCACCATAGTGTTCGCCGGTACATACAAAGGCAACAGGAATCCCCAGTTCACGGCCTACAGAAACCACAACGCCGCCTTTTGCAGTAGAATCATATTTTGTAAGGATGATTGCATCCACTTTTACAGCCTCATTAAAAACTTCAGCCTGTCGCAGAGCATTCTGGCCGGTTGTACAGTCAAGAACGATGATACGCTTGTAACAGCCTTCATCTGCTTTCTGTGCACAAATACGGTCAATCTTCTGAAGTTCCTTTACAAGATTTTCTTTATTGTGGAGACGACCCGCTGTATCGGCAAGAACAAGGCCAGGTCCTTTTGCACGCACAGCATCACAGGCGTCAAAAACAACAGCAGAAGGATCACTTCCGTGCTGGTGGCTTACAACACGCACCCCAACGTTCTGTCCATGGTAATTAAGCTGTTCAATGGCAGCGGCACGGAAAGTATCGCAGGAAGCCATCACCAGATTTTCAACGCCCTGTTTCTTGAAAAGGTCAGCCATCTTTGCAACGCTCGTTGTTTTCCCAACCCCGTTTACACCAAGGACCATCCATACGTTCACCTTATCGGGAACGATTTCAAGTTTAGTTTCCAGAACATTCTTAAGAAGAATCTTTTTGAGTTCTTCCATTATTGAATTCTCATCTGTAATGTTTTCTTTCTTGCAGAGTTTTTCCAGTTCTTCTGAGATTTCCCACGAAGTCTTAGCTCCCATATCACTTTCTACGAGAGTATCCGTAAGGTCTTCAAAAAATTCTTCGTCAATTTTCTTCCCGAAGAGTGCCTTCAGTTTGCTTCCAAGTCCCATCTATTCCTCCGCCGTCTCAGACGATATTTCTGTATTTTCTTCTGAAATTTCTTCAGGCTTCTTTTCGTAAACCATTCCCGAAACTTCATATGATGATTTCTTTGCAGTTGCCGGAAGAACTGTGTCTGCCGCCATAAAATAACGTACAAGCTCATAACCCCACAGTAATCCGGAGGCAAGTGTTATTCCCGTACAGACCTGGGATGCAACCTGCCAGGCCTTGGCTTCATCGTAAAGATCTCGGGAAGCCGTAGGATAACTGTTTACAGCCTGTGCTGTTGTATAATAATTTCCTTCAGTAAAAATAGCTGCTATAAAAGAAACAAGGAAAACGCTGTATGCGCTGTACATCCATTTTCTTCGGGTTTCAATATATTTACTGCGGTCAAATGTCTTTGCATTTACTTTGAGTGTTGTTTCAGGAATCTGGATTTTCTTCGGCACGTAGAAGATTCCACCTTTTCCTTCGGAGTCTATGAACTGACCGAGAATATCTGAATCATTGATACGGATCCGGGCAACAGGAGCTTCTTCAGTTACCATTCCCTCAAATTCTCCGTTCACATAGAATTTCCCGTCCATCGGATTTTTAAGTTTCACAAAAAAGTTTCCCGAAGACTTTTCCTGAAGTTCCACTTCAATGTTGTAGATTCCGTTTCCGTCAAAAAAATATGAAGTAACGGCAGTCTTGTAGCCTTCTGCGTCAAAGCGGATCTGATGCACACCTGAATCTACAACATATTCCGGTTCAATTTCCTTATAAACAACATCGTCGATTGAAAAACTCAGAGTCTCCAGAGCTTCTTTCGGAGTCACATTCACCCGGAGGGAAACCGGCATGGATGAAGAAATAAGAGGTGCCAGTGAACGGGCCAGTGACTGGGAAATTCCGTCAATATCATTAACACTTCCGATTTCCGTTACAGTCCCGGCTTTCCTGTGACCAGGGTAAAGAATGATTTCTGAAGTAACAGCAAGGTAATCGCCGATTATTTTCAGGTTTCCTGTAATCAGGGCATCAATCTTTGCGTTCACAACCTGTTTTTCAAAAGCCTGGGATTCATAGTTTCCGTCAAAAGAAGAACCTTCATTGTAAAGAGAAGATTCTCCGCTTTTGTAAAGAACAACTTTTTCTGAATCAGGAGTCTCGTCTTTAGCAGTTACAAAACCTTTGAAAAGTTCAATGTATTTTCGTAATTCGGATTTTTCTTTCTTGTCCAGAACAAGCCCTGCTTTTTTATCTGCCTCTTTCCGGGCATCTTCAAAAGCCTTCAGATTATCTTCAAGTTTTTTTTCAATCTCAGTGATTTTCTGGCTTTCAGTTTTCAGTTTCTGCTTCAAAGCCTTATCTGAATAATTCTGGAGTACAAGATTATCACGTGACTTCACCGCACTTTCAAGCTGGAGAAAAAGTGAAATGCGGTCTGCTTTAAGTTTATAAACTTTCCGTTCATATTCTTCATCTGCCGAAATAACACGGAACATAGAAGAACTCAGGTTATCTGCAATATGTTCCGGAATCATTTTTGAAACGGCAGAAGCAAAAGAATCTTCCTCTCCGGAAGAAAGACGGAAAGCGCACGTTCCCAGCGTCCAGTTTTTTACCTCAGCAAAAGAAGCAGACTGAATCACCAGGAAGAGAATAACAGAAATGACTTTTAAAGGATTACATTTCCTCATCGTCACCCGAACCGTCCATTGGAAGACCTTTCCATTTTGCAACAAGATAAGAGTTCATGAAGTCGTCAAGTTCACCGTCCATAACGGCCTGAACATTTCCAACGTTGTATTTTGTTCTGTGGTCTTTTACCATTGTGTACGGGCAGAATACATAAGAACGAATCTGACTTCCAAAAGAGTTGTCCTTCTTTTCAGCAGCAAACTTTTGGTTTTCCTTTTCTTTTTCTGCACGGTAATATTCGTAAAGCTTTGAGCGGAGGATGCTCATACAGGTCTGACGGTTCATGATCTGTGAACGTTCACTCTGGCAGGCAACAACAATTCCTGTAGGAATATGAGTAAAACGAACGGCTGAGTCAGTCTTGTTAACATGCTGACCGCCCTTTCCGCCTGCACGGTAAGTATCAACACGGAGATCGGCAGGATTGATTTCTACTTCAATGGAATCATCCAGAACCGGGAAAACGTAAACTGAGGCAAATGATGTATGACGTCTTGCATTGGCATCAAACGGACTGATGCGTACAAGGCGGTGGATTCCAGATTCTCCCTTCAGATATCCGTAGACGTAGTCACCGGAAATCTGCATGGTGATTGATTTGATTCCGCCTTCTGCTTCAAGCTGGTCAACAACTTCAAGCTTGTAATTGTGGCGTTCAGCCCACCGGGTATACATACGGCTGAGCATAAAAGCCCAGTCACAGGCTTCAGTTCCACCTGCCCCTGCATGGATTGTTATGAATGCATCATTCTGGTCAACTTCACCTGAAAGAAGATTAAGAATGTTCTGTTTTTCGAATTCAACTTTTACAGCTTCGAACATGGAACGAACTTCATCTTCGTCAGACTGTTCACCTGACTCAGCGGCAAGTTCATACATGGCTTCGATATCATCCATTTCTGAAAGAATCTTGCGCCATGGTTCTACGCGGGCTCTAAGTTTTCTGATTTGTGACATTACCCGTTCTGCTTTTTCGTGGTCATCCCAGAAGCCGGGCTGTTCGGTAAGTTTATTTTTTTCTTCGATGGATCTGTCTATGGCAGCAGAGTCAAAGACGCCCCCATACGTTCATAATTTCTTCTTTGAGCTGTTCAACAGGAATTTTTATTTCTTCTAACATAAGAAGATAATAGAACAAATTTGCGAAAAATTCTATTCCGTAATCATTTTGAACAGGGAATTCACTTCTATGCCGCTGATGACTTCACCTTCCTTGTAAAGGCCAAGCATACCTTCACGGCCCGAAGAAAGGTGTTTTGAAGTAATTCCGTGCTTAATGGAAATGTCGGCTTCCATAAGGGCCGAAAGATGGTCTGCGATGCGGACAAGGCGGCCGTCTACCGGATTGAAGTCGTTTGAGTTGTATTTTGCGTTAAGATCATCAAAGGAAACTTTTACCACTACTCCGTTCTTGCAAAGAACCCTGTCGGAAAATTCATCGCTTGTGTAGAAAATCAGTTCATCCTTGAAGAACGGTTCCATAAGCGGAACAAGTTCCTTTGTAACGATTTCGTCTTCGATTTTCTTTACGATGTTAGGAAGATCATCTGTGGCCTGCTTTACCGGCGAAATAATGTCACGGGTAACAGCTTCAGGAAGATCATGAAAAAGAGCACTGAAAAAGTTGTTAATGATACGGCGTTCACACATATCAACCCCGATTTCACGGCCCAGAAGAAGAGTCATGATTGCCACAAAATAGCTGTGCCCCAGAACTGAGGTGGCCGGAACACGAGGAGTCTGGTTCCATCTGGTCTGGAATCGGAGCTGCTCAATCTTCAGAAGGAAATCAAAAGTTCTCTGGTGAGTCATGAGCATCTGGAGCCCCTGAAGGTCCAGAAAAGGCTGGATGTCGGCCTTAAGTTCTGTTTCGATTTTTTCTGTACGGATCTTTTCGTTTACAACAGAAAGCATTTCAAGTTCACGCATGGTACTGAACTTGTGGGCAGCCTGATAAATGCGCATCGAAAGGATTTTTTCCTTGGGAAGAGGAATGGAGCCCGCTTTCTGCCCGATGTAAATTGTAAACTGGGAAAACAGTTCGTCATCATTAATGAGCGTACGATACTGGTTCAGAACCCATTCATTCAGGCGCAGGTATTCGGCAGGATATTCTTTCTTAAGCATCTGCTGCACCGGTGCCTTGATGTCACAAAGTGCAATCTTCTTTAAAAGATCAAAAAGAGAAGAATAGATTATCCATTTCCAGTCAACGTGATTTCCACGGTTTTCTTCAAACTTGCCGATAAGGTAAGCCAGTACCATTTTTTCACCGGCTTTATCCATTTCTACAAGGTCAAAAGGACGGACAAGATCATTCCATCGCTGGATGGAAAATCCTTCGAATATTTTAAGCGCAAGATTTCTGTTCATGATGTTCTCTAAAAAGTAAAAGTCGGATTAGTTTGAAGATCCGGATTTCTGGTCGGCATCCATTTTGTCACGCCATACCATAGCCTTCTTCTTAACTTCTTCAGCAGCCTGAGTCTGCCCGAGAGCAACATCCAGACGGTGAAGTGCCAGAAGATACTTGATGCCGTTACGCATATCGTCAATACGTCTTGTAGAAAGCTCGTATTTATCGCGATAGCTTGTGGCACTCTGTTCAAGAAGCTTGATTACCAGGCGGATATACAGAACTGTTGTTTCATAATCATTTGAACGAGGTTCAAAGTATACCTTACAGGCTTCTTTTGTATTGATCAGGTTCTTTGTAACTGTTGCAAAGCGTCCGTCCAGTTCTACAAAAGACCACTTCCATTTACTGTTGTCGCCGAAGGCATCTTTCAGAAGGCGGATTGCAAGTCCAAGTTTACGAACCAGAGTATAACGCTGTACAAGAGGAGTATTCTGAATCTTTTCGTGGTAAGGAGTCAGATCAGAATACGGAATATCAATTGTATTTGTTACGATTTCTTCCAGATAGATGATGGCCTTATACAGCATCTTACGGGCATCATTCAAAGCATCGTTATTCTTAACTTCCATGAGTTTAAGAGAAAGACTGTTCTGTGCCATGTAGAGAGTTGCAACGTAAATTAGATCCTCACAGAGTGAAAGTTTCTTGTATTCAGAACCTGTATCACCAGGATGGATTGTATTCAGAATTGTCTTTTCTTTTTCAAGAGTTGCAGTAATCTTTTCTTCGTATGGTCTCGTTGCTTCTTTAAACTGCAGACGAGTCTGTTCGGAAATTTTGGCCATAAAAATCCTCCGCCGGCTCAAATCCTTGAATTAAAGGACTATACTCCGGAATATTTTTCAAGAAGAGACCGTGCATATTCCAGACTCTGTTCAGTCTGCGAATCACCGGAAAGCATTCTTGCAATTTCAGACACTCTCTCTTCTCCTGAAATTTCATGAACACTTGAAGATGTAATCCCGTCGGACACACCTTTCTCTATCTTTATCTGATTATCGGCATAAACTGCGATACTCGCTAGATGTGTTATACAGAAAATTTGTCTTTTTTGTGAAAGCTTTTTTATGTGATTTCCAACGCTTACAGCCACCTCTCCCCCGATTCCGGTGTCAATTTCATCGAAAATCAGAGTCTCAACGCTGTCGGTTTCGGCAAAAATAGTCTTCAGAGCAAGCATTACGCGGGAAAGTTCACCGCCAGAGGCAATTTTTGCCAGCGGAAGCAGAGGACTGCCTGGATTTGCCGAAATAAGGAACTCAACATTGTCGATTCCGTATGGCCCGCACTTCTGTGAAAGCTCGTTTCCGGCCTTTTCTGTAATTCCAACACTGAATCTGGTGCCTTTCATGCCAAGCTTTGAAAGAATTTCCTCAACTTCCTTTGAAAGAACCACTGCACAGGCCTTTCGCTTTTCAGAAAGTTCACCGGCTTTTGTAAGAACAGCCTTTTCAAGCTGAGATATTTCTGCCTTCAGCTGCTCTTTTCTTGTATCTCCGTCGGCATTCAGGTCTATAAAAGCCTGGGCTTTTTCTTTATAGTCAAAGACTTCCGAAAGCGGCGCATTCACGGAAGAGGCATATTTTTTCTTAAGGTTGTAGATAAGCGAAAGACGTTCTTCCACCTGTGAAAGTCTTGCAGGATCAAAAACCAGGTTTCCTGCGTAGGAATCGAACTCGTCGGCAATGTCGGAAAGCTCATAGAATGCCGATTCCACCCTTTCGTCCAGTTTCTGAAGGCTTCTGTCCATTTCAGTTACGGAAGCCGATTCCCTTCTCACTTTTTTAAGAACAGGAACAACTGATTCTTCGTTTTCAGAAAGCAGTGCGTTGATCTGCGATACTGCAGAATAAATCTTTTCGTAGGATGAAAGACGGTTCTGTTCATCTTCCAGAGCTTCATCTTCCTTTTCCTTAAGCTTTGCTTCTTCAATTTCAGAAACAGCAAAGGTGAACATTTCAAGTTTTCTTTCCCGTTCCCCGTCAGAACTCTGGATTTCGGCCAGAAGCTTTCTTTTTGCCACAAGTCCTGCATAAAGTTCAGTAAATTTCTTTACTTCCTGTGTAATTCCGGCCTTTGAATCAAGGAATTTCCTGTGTTCTGCCACTTTCATAAGTGACTGATGTTCGTGCTGGCCATGAATATCAATGAGATAAGATGAAAACTGAGAAAGATCAGCGCGGGTTACAGGAGTAGACCCGATAAAAGCCCCGGACTTTCCGTTATCGCGGATAAAACGGCGGAGAATAACCCTGTTGTTTTCGGCTTCTATGCCGTGGAGAGAAAGCCATTCAGCCGCAGTTTCAGGAATTTCTTCATCATCTTCGCTAGAAACAGATTTTGTGACCGGTTCTGAAAGTTCCGGAAGATAGAATGTTCCCGTTACGGAAGCTTCGTGAGCCCCCGCTCTGATCTGGGTAACTTCGGCCTTTCCTCCAAGCAGAAAGGAAAGAGCGCCTATGAGAATGGATTTACCGGCACCGGTTTCTCCGGAAAGAACAGTAAACCCTGTTTTGAATTCAAGATAATTCTGACTGATGAGAGCAAAATCTTTTACTGATAAATCTTCAAGCATGAGGACCTCCCGACCAGTTCAGTTTTGAACGAAGAGCATTATAGAAGTTTTCGCCTGTACAGTAAACAAGACGAACTTTTTCACTGTTTCTTCTGATTTTTATAAGGTCACCCGCTTCAAGATCAAAAGCCCGCTGACCGTCGGCATAAACGTTGATTTCTTTTGTACGCCCCTTAAGGACTGTAACGGAAATCTCGCCTTCCGGATTAAGTACAATCGGTCTTGTTGAAAGTGAGAATGGATTAACCGGCGTAAAGACCAGGGCATCCAGTTCCGGGTCGATGATAGGACCGCCTGCGGCAGCAGAATAAGCGGTTGACCCGGTTGGTGTACTGAAAATGGCACCGTCAGTCTTGAGCTGGCACAGAACAGTTTTGTTATAGTTGATTTCCAGGTTGATAGTACGTACCGCTTCCCTTGAAGAAACAGCAATATCGTTCAGGGCAACAGCTTCGCCCTTCTTTTTTCCCTGGTGATACACACAGGCTTTTACAAGACTGCGCTCAGCTACAGGTGCATTTCCGGAAAGGAAAGCTTCAAGTTTTTCTTTCCACTCTTCCGGCTGAACCCCGGCAATAAATCCGAATTCACCAAGATTCACAGGGAATACAGGAATGCCGGTTTTTACTGCACAGCGGGCAGCAAAAAGAACAGTTCCGTCTCCCCCAAGCGTGATTATGAAGTCATACCCTTTTACCGGATTTTTTACGGAAAAACCATCAAAGTTAAAAAGAGAATATCCGATTCCCTGTTTTTCAAGAAATTCGGATATTTCCCCTGAAAGAGTCTTTGAGTTTTCCTTGCCAGTATTGGCAATTATAAGACATTTTTTCATTTAAATTATGGTAAAGTTCCAAGAACCTTTGCAATCTTTGCACTTTCAGAATGTGTAAGTCTCGGATACAGCGGAAAGTGTGCAGTTCTGAGCAAAAGTGATTTTGCCTTGATGCAGCTTTCAGAAAGTTCTTCCACCTTTAGATCAATTACAGAACCTTCAAAGGCCGGTCTGATCTCAATGTCCTTTCTTGCCGCATACTGCTTAACATCCTTGAAAGATGAAGTCAGAACAAGCGGGAAAGCACTCATAGTTGAACCTTCTTCCATATCCCGGACAAACATTTTATGTCTTCCTATCATACATGAATGCTGATAAAGATTGAAGATTTCTTTTCTTGCGTTTTCGTTGCGTGCAAATTCCTTGAGCTGAACCCATGCCAGAGCAGCATTGATATCAGGAAGAAGATCTGTTACAGGAGCTTCATCAATGAACTTCTTAAGAACAATCCAGTCACGGCGCCCCGGAGCCATAAGAACAGCACCGCCGCCGGCAGTAATTACGTTTCTTTCTTCAAGACCGAGGATTGTGAATACACCGAAAAGACCGGCCTTTTTGCGCGGCAGTTCATTTCCGTTTTCATCTTTCTGCGGAACCGAAGCACCGGCACTCATTGAAACATCTTCAATTACAGGAACCCCGATGCGGCATACTTCTTCGATTTCAGGAAGAATACCTTCACCTTCATGAAGAAGAATTACCTTTCCGCCTTCAGAAACAGCTTTCTGCAGATCTTCAACAGAAACCAGTCCGTTCTCTTCCCTGACGTCAAGAACTACAGGTTCCATGTTCATCTGAACAAGAGCCTGATAATGCCAGGCTGGTGCAAGTGCCGAAATGACAACCTTTGAACCAGCAGGAACATCAAGAGCCTGAAGCGCATATTTCAATGCAATTGACGGGCTTCTGAAAGCTGCAGAGCCGTCACACTTGAAGAATTCCTTTACCTGAGCTGTAAGGCGCGCATTAAGCTCGCCTGGACCGATTTTTTCATCCACCATGCATGTAAGCACAGCGTCCATTTCTTTTCTGCGGATTGTTGTACTGTATGTCTGAATCATTTAAGAAAAATCCTACTCGCCGTCAATAATTTTCTGAAGTTCTTTACCGTCAAAGAGCTTTCTGATGTTAAGCATAATGAGATATCCGGATTCCTGTTTGATTACACCTTCGATATATTCGGTTCCGATTCCGCTTACCATCTGAGGTGGTTCACGAACTTCTTCACCTTTTACAGTAACTACACGGGCTACCTTATCGATGATGATACCAATCTTATTGTTTTCGATATTCAGGATAATGAATCCTGCTTCTGCAAGTTCTTCTTCAGAAATTTCTGTCTTCTGAATTCTGAAACGTTTGTGAAGGTCAATGATCGGAATAATTTCACTACGAAGATTGATAATACCTTCAACATAATAAGGGGCATTAGGAATCAGACGAACTTCCTGAAGTTTTACGATTTCCTTTACGTCCATGATATCAACGCCGTATAACTCTTCACCGAGTTTAAATGTTACAAGCTGAAACTGTACATCATCTGCCATATCAATACCTCGCTACTAAATATCTCTAATTTCTATAATTTTAATGCTTTATTTATAAAATTGCAACGAAATCTCTAACCAGCGATGAATAATGTTACAACAAAAACTTTACCTGCACCTCCCTGCTTTAAGATGGCAGAACAGCTCTCTGCGGTGGCTCCTGTGGTGAGAATATCATCCACAAGGCACACAGAAGAAGGAATACTGCCGCCGTAAGGCCGCAGTATTCCTTCAAGCTTTTCTTCCGGAACCAGCGAAAAGGATTTTCCGATAGTTTCAAGTCTTGAAGATCTGTCCAGTTTTTTCTGTTCCTGTGCAGAAACCCTTTCGAGAACGCGCAGAACATCCAAACCGTAACGGAACTCCAGGAACTGACAAACTTCGTCTACCTGATCCCAGCCCTTCTTTCTGATCTTCCCCTTTCTCGGCGGAACAGGCACCACCACCTGACACCCCGTATCCTTCACAGCGTAATAGATCTTCTCCGCAAAGAAGGCAGAAAGCGTCCGTTCCTCCTGAATCTTCCACCGGAACAGAAGTTCCTTATTCCACAACCGGTAGTCGTAAAGAGGAATTACTCTGTCCGAATTCTCAAAGATTTTCTTTTTGCGGCATTCCATACAAAGTTCATCTTCCGATACAAGCTCTTTTCCACATACGGAACACCGTCTTCTTGAAAGAACTTCTTTTGTATCATAAAGACGTTCCCTGCACTTTCTGCATAAAGGAATCATCCCGGAACTGTTTCCGCATACAATGCATTCAGTTCCCCCCTGCAAAATCATATTGGCGGCACGGAACACAAACAGCAGCTTTTGTTTCACTCCGAATAAAAAGGAATTCATTACCCTTTATATGTCCTGAAAAGAAAAAAAATGACAAAAAAAAGCAGGATTTTTTCATAAAAAAAAATTAATTTTTTTTGCAAATTTTCGTTTATTAGTGTTGACACTTTTCCTGAGATTCTATATATTAATGGAACATTCGCACGAATGAATGGGCTATTAGCTCAGGTGGTAGAGCACCGCCCTTTTAAGGCGGCTGTCGATGGT
The DNA here is from genome assembly GCA_045617385.1 of Treponema sp. GTDB lineage: Bacteria > Spirochaetota > Spirochaetia > Treponematales > Treponemataceae > Treponema_D. The sequence goes on along the minus strand of JAZLIM010000105.1, from coordinate 999 downwards.
TCGAGTCCATCATAGCTCATGAAAACGTCTAGTCAAAAGCTAGACGTTTTTTTTTGCTATTTTCTTGTTTTATAAGGAATTAGCAGCAATAAAACATTGAAATAACAGCGCAAAGTGGTAGAAAAGTCCGGGACTTTGCCTTTATGAAAAACGGGATTGTATACACGATTGTACACATATTGCGCATTTATTCTGATTCTGAAAAGAAGGCTACGCTTGAAATTATACTTTACGCTTTGGAATTCTAAAAAAAAGCTATGTTGTTGAAGAAAGACATGATTTGGTTATCAGTATTTTTCTTTTGAAGCTTCCGAAAATACTTCAGGGTTACCATTAACTATTGATGAAGAAACAAGAAAAAAACTGGAAACAATTTTTTCAAATTCTCATTTTAGTTTATGACAAAAAAAGAAAAATCTAGTTAAAAAAAAGAGGATAAAAACATGTATAAGGTTGTTGCAATAAAGCCAAATGAAGTTGCTGCTACAGTAGAGAAACTCCTTAATGATATGGCTGCCAATGGATGGCATATGGTTGGAACTCAGACAAACAGTTATGGTGCAACAATTGCAATTATTTTCTGCAAATAAGAAAAATAATTACAAACTCAATTTTTTGAAAATGTTGTATTTAAAATCATCCCTAATTTTTCCTTTAATTTTCAAATTAGGCTCTATTTTATAATCATCTGATACTATTATTTTTCCTTGCACTTCATCAACTTTAACAATTTTGGGTTTATCATCTACGTCAACAAAACAAGTATCTAATGTTTCATAATCAGAACGATTATAAAGCTCAATTTCATATCTGCGTGGTTTCAAATAATTATACATATAATTATTTCTAATTATGGATGCAAATACTGGATGAGGGTATTCCCTTTCTGTGTTTTTGGTAGAAACTCGGAAACGAAATTTATCTGATGTTAATTCTTTTATTATTAAATTTGGGCCCATTTTTTCATGATAATGCTTGTCATAAAAATTACTTAAATAA
>JAZLIM010000104.1:0-6201 GCA_045617385.1 Treponema sp. | reverse complement strand
TTCAAGACACACGTTCATAAGACGTTCGCGGGTTTCGTGAGGGGCCCAGGCAATGTGCGGGGTAAGTACGCAGTTCGGGCAGCCGAGAAGCGGGTTTCCTTCTTTCATTGGTTCCACAGAAATTACGTCTGCAGCGTAGCCTGCAATCTTTCCGGCTTTAAGCGCTTCGGCCAGTTCTTCTTCGTTTACAAAACCGCCCCTTGCCGTATTAATAAGATATGCATCTTTTTTCATAAGGGAAATAGAATCTTTATTGATCATTTCTTTTGTTTCAGGAGTAAGAGGGGCGTGGAGTGAAATAAAGTCTGAACGGCGGAACAGTTCTTCACGGCTTACCATTTCAGGCATTCCAGGTTTTTCAGTTCTCGTACAGCAGATCACTTTCATTCCAAAAGCCTTCCCGATTTCAGAAACTTTTTTTCCGATGTTACCGTACCCAAAGATTCCCAAAGTTTTTCCGGCAAGTTCCATCAAAGGCTTTTCCCAGTAAACAAAATCTTTAGCGCGGATCCATCCGCCCTGGTGTACCGAATTACTGTGAAGTGAAACGTTATTTGAAAAATGAGTAATCATTGCAAAAACATGCTGGGCCACTGCATCGGTAGAATAAGCCGGAACGTTTGTAACAATAACGTTTCTTTTACGGCAGGCTTCAGTATCAATTACATTGTAGCCTGTAGCACAAACACCAATGTATTTCAGCTTTGGAAGTTTGCTTAAGATATCTTCAGTGATAACAACTTTGTTTACAAAAATTGCATCAGAATCAATCACACGTTCAATCAGTTCTTCCTGTGAAGTTCTTTCATAAACAGAAACATCACAGAATTCGTTAAAAGCATCCCAGCTAAGGTCACCAGGATTTACTGCATTTGCATCAAGAATGGAAAGTTTAATTTTTTCGCTCATAAAAAAATTCTAAAGGAATTATTTCAAAACTTCAATTAGTAAATAAACGTACAAGAAATAAAGCACTTTTTGAAAACATAATACGTTATAATGAAAACAAGGAGTTAAAATATGAGACTGATTTTTGTACGCCACGGCGACCCTGACTATGCAATTGATAATCTTACTGAAAAAGGAAAAAGGGAAGTTGAACTTCTTACAAAAAGAATCTGCAGCTGGAAAAACATTACCGAGTTCTATTCTTCTCCACTTGGAAGAGCCCGTGCCACTGGAGAACCTTCCCTTAAAGAACTTGGCCGCGAAGCAGTTGTCTGTGACTGGCTTCGAGAATTCAGTTATAAAACAAAATACCCGAAAAACGTAAAAGATAAATCACTTTCTGGAATAGAAACCATGTGCTGGGATCTTTTACCTGAATATTTTACATCGGACCCAAAGTTCTTTTCAAAAGACAAATGGCTTTCTTCAAAATTCATGAAAGGCGGAAACATCAAAAAATATTACAGCCAGGTTTCTACGGGAATTGATGAAATTCTTTTGAAATACGGATACAAAAGAAACAGACAGGGCTTTTATGATGTTCAGAATCCGGTCCCGAACCGTAACTGGAATGAACCCGTTTATAATTATCATTTACAGAGCATCAAAGATGATTACCCGGAAGAAACCACACTTGTGTTTTTCTGCCATCTGGGAGTTATGTTTGCAATCATTTCTCATCTTGTAGGGCTTTCTCCAATGCAGCTCTGGCAGGGCTTTTATGTGGCTCCAACTTCAATAACAGTTCTGAACAGCGAAGAAAGACTAAAAGGGAAGGCCTGGTTCCGGGTGGAAAGACTTGGAGATACAAATCACCTTACAAACGGAAAAGAACCTATCAGTTCAAGCGGATACTTTGCAGACGTTCTGAATGAAATCTAACGGAAAGATAAATCATGGAAGAAAAAGAAACACTTTTCAAACTGAATATAGAAAACGGATATTTCGAAGCCGGAGGAGTCCAGGTAATGGGCTTCAGTGATTTTTACCCGGCAGGTCATCAGTCAGGGATCACTGTAATCATGAACGGAAAGCGTGTGGCCTCAAACGGAGATATACGTTTTGAAGCAACGCCCGGTCAATGGCAGCCTGTTCCAAAACAGCAGAACCGAAAAATCTATTGTTCAGAAAATGTTATTACTACAACCTTAAGTTATCCGGATAAAGACGCTCACCTGAAAGGTTTTAATCCTATTGTTTATCCTGATTTTGAATTTTCTTACAAGGTAAGTTTATGGCCTGAAGGAAAAGGACTTATTGTTCAGGTAGACCTTGATAAACCAGTTCCTGAAAAATACAAAGGAAAACTTTCCTTCAACATGGAACTTTATCCTACGGAACTTTTCGGAAAGCCTTGGCTTATGGATGAAAAACAGGGAATCTATCCCCGCCAGCCAAATGGACCTGTTTTTGAAAGAGAATCAAACTATATAAATGCCGGCCATTTTTCAGGAACTGAAGAACACACAAGCCCGGAAATTCTTTCGGGGGGTGGAAAAGAATACAGCCCGATTATTGCCGACGATATTCTCGGAGTTCCTTATGCCACAGGAAATAAATTCACCTCAAGACCTGAAGACCCGCTTTCGCGCCTTACAGTCATTTCTGAAGAAAAAGAACTGAGGCTTTTTGACGGACGAATGAATCACAATAACGGATGGTTTGTTTTGAGTTCAGAGCTTCCTGCAGGAAAAACTGATAAGGCTCTTGTGTGGAAAATCTATCCGAATGTAGATGACTCCTGGCTTTATAAACCGGTTCTTCAGGTTTCTCAGGTTGGTTATCATTCAGAACAGAAAAAACGCTGCGTAATTGAAACCGACAAAAGAGACACCAATATTTACGAAGCTGTACTTTTAAAACATACAGCGGAAGGACCTCTTGAGATTCTGAAAAAGAAATGTCATCCTTGGGGAAACTTTTTACGATACAGTTATCAGATTTTTGATTTTTCAGAAATCAAAGAGGAAGGATTGTATCAGGTAAAAGCCGGCGAAAACTATTCCGCAATTTTCCAAGTGAACGATGAAGTTTACGAACGCGGAGTATGGCAGCCAGTTCTGGAATATTTCCTTCCGGTGCAGATGTGTCATATGAGAGTTCAGGAAAAATACAGAGTATGGCACGGACACTGCCATGCCGATGATGCACGCATGGCCCCGGTAAACCGCGGGCATTTTGACGGTTACCGTCAGGGGCCGGAGACTATGATCCGCTACAAGAGCGGTGAATATGTTCCAGGTCTGAACAGGGGGGGCTGGCATGATGCCGGAGACTTTGATCTCAGAGTTGAATCCCAGTCGGGGGAATGCTACATCCTGGCTCTGGCTTATGAAGAGTTCGGTGTGGATTACGATTCCACTACAATCGATCAGGAAAAGCATCTTGTAGAAATCCACCAGAGCGACGGAAAGAATGATATCCTCCAGCAGATTGAACACGGGGCACTTTCGGTTGTGGGCGGTTACAAATCTATGGGCCGGCTTTATCGCGGAATTATCTGTAACAGTCTCCGTCAGTATGTACTCCTTGGTGACGCGGCTGCAATGACTAAGGGAATCCCGGGAGATGATGACGACCGCTATGTCTTTACGGAAGACAATCCTCCAAGAGAATTCCAGACTGCAGCTCACCTGGCCGCCGTTTACCGTGCTCTGAAAGATTTTAATCCTTCTCTTGCGGAAGACTCACTTAAAGTTTCCCGAGAACTTTTTGAACTAACCCGCTTAGAGGAAAATGAAGCCTGCAGGAAATCAAGGTTCCACGCTGCAGCAGAACTTTTCATTTCTACAGGTGAAGAAAAATACAGGGAGGTTTTGAATTCCCAGAAAACCTACGTCCTTGAAAATGCGGAAAGCGTAGGGTGGATGGCAGCCCGTGCCTTAGAGGCCTTTGACAGTTCATTCAAACAGGACCTTAAGAATTCCCTTAAAAATGTAAAGAAAAGATTTGACGCAAAAAGTGCCGAAAATCCATACGGAATTCCATACCATCCTGTAATTTACGGAGCAGGCTGGGGAATACAGGGAATGGCATTCAGCTATTACTGGCTCCACAAAGCAATCCCGGAAATTTTTGATACAGCACTTCTAGAGAACGGCCTGAACTTTATACTTGGCTGTCACCCTGGTCTCAACACTGCAAGCTTTGCTTCGGGAATCGGAGCACGTTCAATGACTACCGCTTATGGAATAAACCGTGCGGACTGGTCTTATGTTCCGGGAGGCGTGGTTTCGGGAACAGCCCTGATACAGCCGGATTTCCCCGAACTTCTGGATTTTCCTTTCCTGTGGCAGCAGGCGGAATATGTACTTGGAGGCGGTTCTTCAAATTTTATGTTCCTGGTTCTTGCAGTACGTCAGGTTCTGGGATTGAAATAAAAGAACTGATCTTTTCCTTTATTGACAACTGAGATCTAAAGCAATACATTGCATAATATGAGCATTTCAAATGAACAGGTTTTAGACATTATGCCGCCTCAGTATGGTTTGTTCGGGCTTCTTTTTGCTTTCATGAACAGACTCCAGGCCACAGGTGATTCATTTTACGAAGAGATAACCTGCAAACAGTTTTTCCTTCTTGCGTGCATGAATCTTTTTCCTGATGAAGCCCCCACAGCAAATCAGCTTTGTCAGGTGATGGGCTGTTCGCGCCAGAATGTAAAAGAAGTTTTGAACGGACTCTGTAAAAAAGGCTTTGTTGTTTTACATCAGGATGAAAACGACAAACGCAAACAGAGAATCTTTCTTACGGATAAAGCCCATAAAATGGGGGAACATTATTCCCAGAAAGAAAAAGCTTTTATGGAACTTCTGTACAAAGGTATTTCAGAAAATGAAATCCGCACTGTTTACAAAATCATTTCAAGAATGGAAAAGAATTTAATCAACAATAAAAACAGCTGAAGAGATTCATAGATGAAAGCTGGAATCTGGTGAAACCGAAAGTAAAAAAGAGAGGTTGTAAATATCTATGAAAAAATCACTTCTAACACTCCTGACATTCTGCATTCTCTCATTCTCAGCATGTGCACAATCCTCAAAAACAACAGGTGAAAAAACTATGGGAACAACAATAAGCGTAACAGTAAACGGCGTAACAAAAACAGCAACTCTGGTTGATAACGTAGCAACAAAAGCTCTTCTTGAACTCCTTGCAAAAGGCAATGTAACTGTAAAAACCGATGATTACGAAGGATTTGAAAAAGTGGGAACTTTTGGATCAAGACTTCCAACTGCCAATTCTCAGATTGATACAGTTCCAGGAGACATCGTTCTTTATCAGGGAAACTCTATCAGTTTCTTCTATGCTAACAACGGCTGGAGTTACACAATGCTTGGAAAACTTGATATTACCGGTGTAAAAGAAATAAAAACTTTCCTTGCAGCAGGGAAGGGCAAGACTGATATTATTCTGAGTTTGAAGTAGAGGTGTTTTATGTTAAAAGCTATATTACTTATTGCATTTATTGGACATGTACTTTGTGGTGTCTGCGACTGTCTGCTAACTTATTCGCCAAAAGGAAGGATGGAGTTAAAAGGTGTTTTAAAAGATGCCAGCTTGATGAACAAAGAGTTTGAAAGCCTGCCTTTGAAATGGCCAATGATTTCAATTATGCAAGGAGTATTTTCAATTACAGCCTTTGGTTTCGGATATTTAGAACTGAGCAAATGGATGGAAGAATTTTCTAAGACAGCATCTGTAATCATGTATGTATCAGCAGTTATCTTTCTGATTCCAATTGTTGTTCATCATATTATCTGCGGTCTTGTAGAATGGCTGTATGTGAGACTTGGGAGAACAGATGAGGCTAGAACGGTTGCACTTGAATTTCAATTAAAGACTATTGCTACAATGGTAGTTGGGTATTTAGGTCTGGCAGCTTTTTTAATCACACTGCTTATCATGATTGTAACAGGGAAAACACCTCTTCCAAAATGGGCATGTATATTCAATACATTGCCACTGATGATTGTTTTGCTTCCTACAAAACTTCCGGCAAAGGGAAACATTGCCGGTGCTGTAATGTATTTAGGTCTGTTTTTCTTAGTATAAAGAATATTTAAGAGGGTAAAGGAATGACTCTCCAGAACAAAGATGGCAGAAAAAGGATGCAATTGAAAGAATCACAGGACTTCTTGTGGAACGCCTTAACATTTCACCAACCGATGTATTTATCGTGATAAATGAACCACCTTTGGAAAACTGGGGTATGGGAGGAAATCAAAAATCTTAGCAAATACAATTACAGCT
>JAZLIM010000103.1:0-19282 GCA_045617385.1 Treponema sp. | reverse complement strand
ATTGTGATGGCAACGGCATCGTAAGTTGAAACACCAAGGTTTGCTGTCATGTAGAAAGCGGAACCGAAACAGATAACAACAACAGCGATGATGAGAGAAGCGAAACGGAAAACCATTGGAGGTTCAGGGAACCAGGTCTGGAATGTTTCGTATGAGAACTGTGTAATGTATCCCAGAAGGAACATGTTGATGAAGGTTGCAAGACCGATGTTCTTCCGGTAGAAAATCAGGCTGAAAGCAAGAAGAATAACGTTTACGATTGTGTAAAGGTTTCCGAAACCGATAGGAATAAGGGCATCCATACCGGCCATAAAACTCTGGAACGGATCAACGCCAAGAGCTGCAAGCTTGAAAAGTCCTACACTGATAGAACAGATGATTACACCAAAGAGAGACATAAAAACGCGTCTCCAGAAAATACGGTCAAGTTTCATAAAACACCTCAATCATATGATAGAACAGGTGGGGGAATTTGCATATAAGGAAAATACACAAGAATAGAACGTTTTGTTTCGGTTTTTTTGGGGGGATTAACCGCAGATGAACGCGGATGAGCGCAGATATTTTTGCCACGCCGATTCGATTTTACAAAAGGATTTGTTCAAATTTTTTATGCTATCTCATTTAAAGGGATGACGTTAGTCATCCCGAATCCGTGTGACAATAAAAAAGGCTGACTTAGAAAGCCAGCCTTTTGAGAGTGAAGCGTTATGTTTTATTCAGCTGCCGGGGTTTCTACCAGGTCTTTAAGGTCTTTGTTTGTCATTGCGCAGACACAAGAGTCAGAGTAGATGTTTACAGCTGTTTCGATCATGTCGATTACTGCGTAGATTGGGAGGATAACACCCATAACACCGATTGGCATTCCTTTACCTGCCATGAGAGACAGTGTCAGGAAGAAACATCCCATTGGAACACCAGCGTTTCCAACAGCAGAAATAACTGAAATCAGAATCCATGAAATTACTGTGATAAGGTTCAGTTCAACACCACCGTTCTTCATTACGAAAAGAGAAGTAACCAGAATGAATGCGGCACATCCGTTCATGTTGATTGTTGTACACATTGGAAGGATGAAGCGAGAGAACTTTTTGTCGCATTTTACGCGGTTTTCAACACAGTCCATTGTAACTGGAAGAGTTGCAGCAGAAGACTTTGTGAAAAGAGCAGTAAGGATTGCAGGAATCATGTTCTTGAAGTGTTTTACAGGGTTGAGTCCGCGAACCAGAAGGAAGATTGAAAGAACGATGAAGAACTGAATCAGGTTTCCTGAAAGAACAACGGCTGTGTATTTTCCGATTGATTCCATTGCAATGTCTGCGCTCATTTCTTTAATCAGCTGAGCTGTGAATGCGATGATACCGATCGGGAGAATTGTGATGATCCATCCGATGATTTTGAAAACCAGTTCCTGGAAACCGAGAACTACGTTGAGGATTGCTGATTTCTTTTCTGATTCTTCCATCTTAGAGATTCCAAGACCAAAAGCGAAAGAAACGATAAGAATGGAAAGAACGTTTCCTGAAACAAACGGATAAAGGATGTTGTCAGGAATTGCGCTTGTGAAGTAGCTGAGGAATGAAGAAGAACTCATGCTTTCCAGCTTGTCAGCAGCTACACCCTGGTAAACTGAAGCTGAAAGAACTTCAGGTTTGATGATGAAGAACAGGATTGCAGCGATTGTAGAAGCAGCAACTGTTGTGAGAAGAGTGTACATGATTGTTCTTCTGAAGATTCTTCCTGTTTCTTTGTTTCCTCCAAGAGTGGCAAGTGTAGAAAGAACAGAAACTGCAATTGCAGGAACAGCACAGAATTTAAACAGTCTTGTGAAAACTGTTGCAACAAAATCACATACGCTGTCGATTGCACCTACGTGAAGGGAACCAAGAACAGCACCGATAACCAGGGCACCGACCCACAGAATTAATTGTTTAACTTGTTTAGTCATTTGATATAATACTCCGTATAGAAACATTGTATATGATATTCGATCTATAAACAATGATGCTACTTGCACAATTCCCACGATTGTATTAGATTAAATGAAACAAGCAAAGACGCTTGGTTTAAGGCAGATTCTCTCTTCGGGAGTCTCTTTAAGCCAGGCGTCTTTTTTTTGTGTATTTTTGGTTTATATGAAAGGCGACAATGGCGTCGTCATAAGTATCTGTTTTCTCTGGAAACGAATATTTGTGATGCTGTCTTTGTCGCCTTTTTCAATTTACAGTGACCGCCCGGCGGTCCCACTCAGGGGGTATATATGTGTGGTTTTGTAGGAGCTTTTGATTTAAGCACTGGATCGGAATTTGTGAGCGACGGAATCAAAGAAGAAATCCGTGCCCAGGTTCTTGAAATGTCAAAGAAAATTCGTCACCGTGGTCCGGACTGGAGCGGTGTATATACAGGAAATAATGCAATTCTCTCTCACGAACGTCTGGCTATTGTTGACCCGTTCAGTGGAAAACAGCCGCTTGTAAGTGATGACGGAAAAATCGTTCTTGCTGCAAACGGTGAAATTTATAACCATAAAGAAATCCGCAGTGAATTTGCTGGAAAATATGCATTCCAGACAGGTTCAGACTGTGAAGCAATCCTTCCTTTGTACAAAAAGTACCGTGACAGCGGAAACTTTGAAGAAATGATTGAAAAGCTTTCAGGTATTTTCGCTTTTGCTCTGTACGACTCAGAAAAAAACATGTACCTCATCGCCCGCGATGAAATCGGTGTTGTACCTCTTTATCAGGGATGGGACAAAAACGGCCGTTACTATGTAGCTTCAGAACTTAAAGCTCTGGAAGGTTACTGTACAACAATCGAAGAATTCCCAAACGGCAGCTACTTCTGGTCTGGGGATGAAAAACCAACAAAATGGTACAAACGTTCATGGGAAAGCTATGATGCTGTAAAAGATGCACCTTGTGCCACAGACGATAAAGGCGAAATCATCGATTCTTCTGTAATTGCAAAAGTTCGTGATGGTCTTGAAAGTGCAGTAAAAGCACAGCTGATGTCTGACGTTCCTTACGGTGTTCTTCTTTCGGGTGGTCTGGACTCAACTGTAATTGCAGCCATTACTCAGAAATTTGCCAAAAAACGTGTTGAAACAGGTTCTTTGAAAGACGCATGGTGGCCACAGCTCCACTCGTTCGCAGTAGGACTGGAAGGTTCGCCTGACCTGGTGGCTGCCCGTAAAGCCGCAGAATACATCGGTACTGTTCACCACGAAATCCACTTTACAATTCAGGAAGCTCTGGATGCTCTTGAAGACGTAATCTATCACATTGAAACATACGACATCACAACAGTTCGTGCTTCAACTCCTATGTATCTGCTGGCCCGTGCAATCAAAGCCATGGGAATCAAAATGGTACTTTCAGGAGAAGGTTCAGACGAACTTTTCGGCGGATACCTTTACTTCCACAAGGCACCGAATGCTCAGGAATTCCACGAAGAACTTGTACGCAAAATGAGCAAGCTTCATCTTTACGACTGTGCCCGTGCAAACAAATCACTAAAGGCATGGGGTATCGAAGGCCGCGTTCCATTCCTCCACAAAGAATTCATCGACATTGCAATGGGTCTGAACCCGCTCGATAAAATGAGCATCAAACTCCCTGATGGCAAACAGCGTATTGAAAAATGGATCGTACGCAAAGCATTCGAAGATATCCTTCCTCCGGATGTTTGCTGGCGCCAGAAGGAACAGTTCAGTGACGGTGTAGGCTACAGCTGGATTGATACTCTCAAAGAAATGACAAACCAGAAAGTAAGCGACGCAGAATTCGCACAGAGAGAAACACGCTTCCCTGTAAACACTCCAAAAACAAAGGAAGAATATTTCTACCGCGAAATCTACAGCCGTCTGTTCCCAAGCAACAGTGCAGCCCTTTGTGTTCCACACGAAGCAGGAGTAGCCTGTTCTACAGCCAAAGCCCTTGAATGGGATGAAGCCTGGGGCAAAATGGACGAACCATCTGGAAGAGCTATCGCCGGTGTTCACGACAGCGCTTACTAAGAATTTAAAGCCCCTGTTCCCACAGGGGCCTATAATAACTAGAATAATTCAGTTGGTGAAAAAATGAGTTATTCTTCAGAATTAGGCGAAAAAGCAAAAGAAATTTACGAAAGACTGGATGTACTGCAGAAGGAATGGTACGAGAAAACTAAGTTTACCTGTCCTTCCGGCTGTGGTACCTGCTGCCACGGTTTTGAACCGGATCTTCTGGATTGTGAAGCAGCGTTCATGGCTCAGTGGCTTATAGACAACAAGCCGGAGGTGGCTCAGGCTCTTGCCGCCGGCGAGTTCCGGAAGGATTACAACGAAAAAACATGTATTTTCTTTGATCCTGACAATGCCTACCACTGTACTATTTACGGCGGCCGTGCCTTTATCTGCCGTCTGTTCGGGGCAAGTTCTTTCCGCGGAAAGGAAGGGGCCCCCGTATGGAAACCATGTAAATTTTATCCGGCTGAAATGCTTGAAAGCCGTAAACCGCCTCTTGCACACAGACAGTACACAAAAGAAGAGGTGGAAGAACTGCTTGGCGAATGTCCTCCTGTAATGGCCGACATCATGGGGCAGGCGGTTGGGCTTGCGCCGGAAAATACCGTTACAAAACCTTTAAGAGAAATAATTCCGGAAGTAATCCGCAAGCTGCTGTTCGAAAAACAGCTGGAGGGGATGAAAACCGAATAAGAGAGGCTTAATGATAACCTGTAAAGATATTCTGAAACTCAATCTTGATGGAATGAATCTTATTGCAGGTGAAGAAGGCCTGGACAGGGTGGTTTCCTGGACCTATCTGTGCCAGACCCGGCCTTATTCGGATCATATGAGCCGCGGGAATTTCGCACTCATTGTAGTGGACTATGTGCGCTTTGATTTTGCGGAAGTCCTGAAAACTGCCCGTGAACTCTACGACCTTGGAATCAGCGGACTTGGCATTTCGGTTATGGAAGACCGGGAAGAACTTCCCTCTGAACTCCTTGCCTGGGCCGATGAAGTAAAGCTTCCGCTGTTCTACATCCGGTGGGAAGGTGCCAGCTTTGTAGACATTGACCAGAGCATCGGAAAACTTCTTCTTGCCGATGAAGTAAAAATCAAAAAAACCGGAGACTATCTCTATAATCTTCTCTTCGGTTATGGCATCAATCAAAGATACATCGAAAAAATTTCCAGTCAGTTTGATCTGGATTTCTCAAAATCTTACAGGGTCGGAATAATCGTTGTTGACCGCACTTACGGGGTCAACCTTGAAACAGACGAACATAACTACGAATATTACGCAAACTGTCTGAACCGCGATGTGGAACACATGGAATGCCGCCCGCTGTTCATGAAATTTCTGAACAAATTCGTTCTTCTTTTTGAAGAAACATCGGATAAGTCGGCCGAAAAAGAGATAGAATCTGTTCTCCAGAAACTGGATGCACTTCCCCGGTTCAAGGGCTGCTTCAGAAGTACCTGTATTCTGGGCTTTGCCAGCAGAAATCCTGCTGATTTTGCAAAAAGCTATCAGCAGGCAAAGAATCTTATTCCTAAAAAAGACTTTCTTCCTCACTCCCGAAACCGGAAGGTTATCAGTGCCAGCGTAATGGGACTTTACAAATTCATGTTCAACAGCGGAAACCAGGAAGAAATTCTTGAATACTGTTCCGAAAAACTCCGTCCACTGGAAGAATACGATCATGCCAACGGAACGGATCTGGTGGAAACCTGCTGGGCATATTACCTGAACGGATTTTCTGTTTCGGCAACGGCTGATGATCTGTTCATTCACAGAAACTCTCTTCAGTACAGACTTAAGAAAATTGAAGAGCTGGTGGAATTCTCCCTTGATGACTATACGGAAATGCTGGACCTGATAAACTGTATTTATGTTAAACGAATGATGTTTGTTTAAAATGCCCGTTCCCATTGTGCAGAATTCACAATGAAAGAGAACCAGCACTTTGATAAATTAAAACCATCAAAAGCAAAGACGCTTTGGGACAAGCCCGAGGCGTCTTTTTTTTTAGTTTAATTTTAGCGAGGTGCGAAAATGAAAAAATCATCAATTGCAAGAATTGCAGAAACAATGGCAGTGGCTCTGGCACTGTTGTCAGTAGTTACTCTTACAAGTTGCGGAAAAGAAAAGAAAGCAGCATCTTCTAAACCGGTTCTTAAAGTCGGAATGGAATGTGCTTACGCTCCATTCAACTGGACACAGGATGCAAAAACAACTCCTGACGGAACAGAAGCTGTACCAATCTACAAAGAAAAATACTATGCCTACGGATACGACGTTGCCGTAGCAAAAATGCTGGCTGATCATCTTGGAATGGATCTGGAAGTTCACAAGAGTGAATGGTCTTCAATCGGAATCAGTATGGATGTAGGGGACTACGACTGTATCATCGCCGGTATGGGAAAAACAGCAGAACGTGAACTGGCTTACTCGTTCACAACTCCATACTACTACCGCGACAACTGTATCGTTGTAAAAGCAGACGGTCCTTATGCAGATGTAAAGGGTCTTAGCGAAATGGCAGGAAAAGGTGTTCGCCTTACAACTCAGCTTGGAACAGGCTGGATTCCTCTGCTTGACCAGATTGAAGGTGCTGTAAAATCAGGAAACTTTGAAACAACATCTGAATGTTTCATGGCAGTATCAAACGATGTTGCTGACGTAGCAATCGTTGACCTTCCTACAGCCCAGAGTGCCCTTATGACAAACAAAGGTCTTAAGATCATCCAGCTTGCAAAAGGTGACACATTCGTTGGTGACGGACCAATGGTTAATGTTTGTATTGCAACACGCAAAACAGATACAGCTCTCCGTGACAAGCTTCAGAAAGCAATGGATGAACTTGGATGGAACGACAAGGCAAAGATGGATGCTCTGATGGCAAAGGCTATTACACAGCAGCCAGCAGCTAACTAAAAAAAACTGGCAGGTGAGTGTGGTTTCACATCACCTGCTTTTTTGGGGGTAAAAAATGGAATCAAGTCCAACAAGTACATTCGGCTGGGTATTCTTTCTTGCAAAGAAATATTCCGGCATGTTTATTGAAGGAACCTGGATCACCCTTTACATTGCTGTAGTGGGAACAATCCTGGGTTTTGTTCTCGGGTTTCTGATCGGTGTTATTCAGGATACAAAAATCAGCCAGCATGACAACCCGGTAAAAAAAGTGCTCATGCGAATCCTGAAAATCTTTTCTACAGTTTATGTAGAAGTTTTCCGTGACACACCAATGATTGTACAGGCAATGATCATTTATTACGGTCTTCGCCAGACTTCAATCGGTGCACACATGACTCCGGTTTTTGCAGGTATCCTGGTTACTGTTCTGAATACAGGTGCCTATATGGCAGAAACTGTCCGCGGTGGAATCGGTTCCATCGACAAAGGCCAGAGGGAAGGTGCATGGGCCATGGGAATGAGTACCATAAAGACAATGCTTTATGTTGTTCTTCCTCAGGCTTTCAAAAACATCATTCCTGAAATGGCAAACACATTTCTTACAAACCTTAAAATGACTTCCGTTCTGAACGTAATTGCCGTAAAGGAACTGTTCATGGCAGCAAAGACTGTAGGCGGAAACTACTATAAATACTTTGAAGCATATCTTGTAATTGCTGCAATCTATTTTGTTCTGTGTTTTGTATTCAACAAGCTTTTCAACTTCATGGAAAAGAAAATGGAAGACAAAGCAGATTATGTTCTTGCAGTTGAATACCTGAACGACGACGAGTAAGGGGGAAAGAAGATGGCAGAGAAAATCATTGAAATCAAGGATCTGAGCAAGTCCTTCGGAAAGCACGAAGTACTCAGAAAGATCGACATAGATATTGAAAAGGGAGAAATCATCTGTATTCTTGGTTCTTCCGGAAGCGGAAAGTCAACTCTCCTCCGCTGTATCAACAAGCTTGAGCGCCAGACAAGCGGAAAGGTTCTGTTCCACGGAAAGGAAGTGCGCGACGTTCAGAAGGATGTAAACCAGTTCCGTTCAAAGGTTGGGATGTGTTTCCAGTCTTTCAACCTTTTCAACAATTATACAGTTCTTGAAAACTGCATGCTTTGTACAAGAAAGGTTCTTCACCTCTCAAAGGAAGAAGCATTCCAGAGAGCCATCAAACATCTTAAGGAAGTTGGAATGGCTCCATATATCAACGCAAAACCTGCACAGCTTTCCGGCGGTCAGAAGCAGCGCGTTGCCATTGCAAGAAGTCTTTGTATGAATCCTGAAGTTCTTCTTTTTGATGAACCGACTTCAGCTCTGGACCCGGAAATGGTAGGTGAAGTTCTGAACACAATGAAGGAACTGGCAAAGACCGGGCTCACAATGGTGATTGTAACTCACGAAATGGGTTTTGCCCGTGATGTAAGTACAAGAACAATCTTTATGGATCAGGGCTATGTTGCAGAAGATGCACCACCGTCACAGTTCTTTACAAATCCTACAAATCCAAGGTCAAAGGAATTCCTGAAGAGATATCTTGCAGGATAACAGGGGGTAAAAAAATGGCAGAAAAAGGACACTTTGTAGTAACTTTCGCCCGCGGGTTTGGAACCGGCGGAAAAGAAATAGCATCCAGACTGGCAAAGGAACTGGGAGTTCACTGTTACGAAAACCGAATTCTCACACTGGCCAGCCAGATGAGCGGACTTGATGAAGAAATCTTCCGCGAAGTGGATGAAAAAGTAAGAGCTAAGGGAGGCTTTTCAAGTTTCTTAAGAGGACTTCCAAAAGCAAAAAGCTATATTGCAAGAAACGAAAAGTTCGTGAGCGATGACAAGCTTTTTGAATATCAGAGCAAGATCATCAAAAACCTTGCAGAAACAGAAGACTGCGTAATCGTAGGAAAATGTGCAGATTACGTTCTTCGTGGAAATCCGAATGTTGTAAGTGTTTACGTTGAAGCACCACGCGCTTTCTGTCTTAAACGTACAATGGAAAAGATGGGAGTAACTGCTGAAGTTGCAGCTGCTACAATTTCCCAGACAGACAAATTCCGCGCAGACTATTACGAATACTACACTGGCGGAAACTATTGGACTAACCCGGTTAACTACGATATCACACTGAACAGTGAAAAAGTGGGAATCGACGGTTGTGTAGAAATGGTGAAAAAACTTCTTGAATTGAAAGGTCTGATTTAATTTCAGATTTAGGAATACAGAATATTTGGAGGAATAAAAATGAAACTTAAGGATACAGGATTAACAGCACAGGATATTAAGGACAAGGTTTCAAAGTACATGATTGAAACTTATGAACGTTTTGACTTCATTGCAGAAACTGCAAAGGATCAGTTTGTATACGACGAAAAGGGAGAACAGTACCTGGATTTCTACGCAGGTATTGCAGTAAACAGCGCCGGAAACTGTAACCAGAAAGTTGTAGATGCAGTAATCGATCAGGTTCAGGATGTAATTCATACATTCAACTATCCTTACACAATTCCACAGGCTCTGCTTGCAGAAAAAATCTGTACAACAATCGGAATGGACAAAATCTTCTACCAGAACTCAGGTACAGAAGCCAACGAAGCCATGATCAAAATGGCACGTAAATACGGAATCGAAAAATACGGACCAAACAAATATCATATCGTAACAGCCAAGATGGGGTTCCACGGAAGAACTTTCGGTGCTATGAGTGCTACAGGTCAGCCGGGAAACGGATGCCAGGTTGGTTTCGGTCCAATGACATACGGATTCTCTTATGCTCCTTACAATGATCTTGAAGCATTCAAGAATGCATGTACAGAAAACACAATCGCCATCATGGTTGAACCGGTTCAGGGAGAAGGTGGTGTTCATCCTGCAACAATGGAATTCATGCAGGGGCTCCGCAAGTTCTGTGACGAAAAAGGTATGCTTCTTCTGATTGATGAAGTTCAGACAGGCTGGTGTAGAACAGGATCTGTAATGAGCTTCATGAACTACGGAATCAAACCGGATATCGTTTCTATGGCAAAAGCTATGGGTGGCGGTATGCCTATCGGTGCAATCTGTGCTACATCTGAAGTTGCAAAAGCTTTCTCTGCAGGAAGCCACGGAACTACATTCGGTGGACATCCTGTAAGCTGTGCTGCAGCTCTGGCTGAAATCGGAGAACTTCTGGACAGAGACCTGGCTGGAAACGCAAAGAAGATGGGTGACTACTTCTGTGCAAAACTTGAAAAGCTTCCTCACGTAAAGGAAGTTCGCCATCAGGGACTTCTGGTTGGTGTTGAATTCGACGACACAATCAGCGGAGTTGATGTAAAGCACAAGTGTCTTGAAAAACACCTTCTGATTACAGCAATCGGTGCTCATACAATCCGTATGATTCCGCCGCTTATCATTACAGAAGCAGATTGTGACAAAGCTTATGAAATCATAAGCAGCGTTCTTGCATAAAAAAAAATACCGGGGGAAACTATGAACTTTACATTTTCAATTCCACAGAACGTTATTTTCGGTTCAGGATCTCTTTCAAAACTGCCGGAAGTTGCATCAAAGCTTGGAAAGTCAAAGGCTCTGATTATTTCGGGACCGCATCTTGAAAAAATCGGTCTGGTGGCAAAATGTTCTGACGCCATGAAAGCTGCCGGAATTGAAAGTGTGAGTTTCTGCCGTACAGAAGGAAATCCTTCTGTTGAGACCGTAGAAGCTGCAGCTGCTCTTTTTTCTGAAAGCGGTGCAGATTTTATTGTAGCTTTCGGCGGAGGTTCTCCCCTTGATGTTGCTAAGGCTGTTGCCGTTACTGCAACTTACGGCGGGAAAATTACTGATTACGAAGGCGGTGGAAAAGTTCCGGGGCCTGTTGTGCCAATGATCGCTATTCCTACTACAGCGGGAACCGGAAGTGAAGTAACAGCCTTTTCAGTAATCACCGATCACAGCCGTAACTACAAACTTACAGTTGCGTCAAATTACCTTCTTCCGGCATACGCAGTCCTGGACCCGGACCTTATTTCTACGGTTCCAGAGAAAACTGCAGCTGCCTGTGGAATTGATGCCATGATCCATGCTCTTGAGTCTTATGTTTCAAAGGCCGCAAGTCCTTTTTCGGAAATGTTCTCTTTCCAGGCTCTGGAGCTGATCGGAAAATCAATCCGGGAATATGTGAAGGACAGGGGAAATAAAGAAGCCGCTGAAAATATGCTTCTTGGTTCTCTTTTTGCAGGAATTGCATTCAGCCATGCCCGCCTTGGAGATGTTCATGCCATGAGCCATCCCGTTAGTGCATTCTTTGATGTTCCTCACGGAGTAGCAAATGCCATTCTTCTGCCAAAAATCGTTGAATTCAATGAAACTGCTACAGAAGATCCTGTAATGCTCAAAAAGTATTACAACATTTACAGCTGCGTTTGTGCTGCTCCTGCAGCTTTCGGGGATTTTGTTCCGTCCATGCTGCAGAAAGAACTTTCCATCCTGAACGGGGAGCTTGGAATTCCTTCCGGACTGAGCGGGGCAGGAATAAGCTCAGAAGCTTTTGAAAAGGTTCTTGACCAGATGGCAGATGATGCAATGAAGAGTGGAAATATTGCTATAAATCCGCGGAAAACTGAAAAATCAGATGTTCTGGAACTTTACAGAAAATCTTTCTGATTTGTGAACTGGTACAGAAAATTTCCGGGACTATTGAAAAAAAAACATCACTTTGCTATAGTTACTTTCAACAAGCAAAGACGCTTGGTTTAAGGCCGACGAATTTTCGTCTCTTTAAGCCAGGCGTCTTTTTTTTACATTAATTTTGAACTTTTAAGGCGACAATGGTGTCGTCATGGAATCTGCATCTTTATGCAAATTTGCCGTGATGATATCTTTGCCGCCTTTTTTTTATGGCCGGCCGCTTCTGCGGTCTAGCACAAGGGGGTAACATGAAAACATTATACGATCCGTCATTTGAACACGACGCATGTGGTATCGGGGCAGTTGTAAATATCGACGGCCGCCAGACTCACAAAATTGTGGACAATGCACTTTCGATTGTAGAAAAACTGGAGCACCGCGCAGGTAAAGATGCCACTGGCGAAACTGGTGACGGTGTAGGTATTCTTGTACAGATTGCACACAAGTTTTTCAAGAAGGCAGCTGCTGACTGCGGAATCACTCTTGGAGATGAACGTGACTACGGTGTAGGTATGTTCTTCTTTCCTCAGGACAAGTTCATCCGTGCTCAGGCTATGCGCATGATTGAAACTCTGTGTGAAAAAGAAAACCTTAAGTTCCTTGGCTGGCGTGAAGTTCCTGTACGCGAAACAGTCCTTGGAAAAACTGCCCGCGACTGTATGCCTGCAATCTGGCAGTGTTTTATTGAACGCCCTTCTGATGTAGAAAAAGGACTGGCATTTGACCGCAAGCTTTACATGGTTCGCCGCCAGTTTGAACACTCAAGCTTTGACACATACGTTTGTTCTTTGAGCAGCCGTACAATCGTTTACAAGGGAATGTTCCTTGTTCAGCAGCTCAGAACTTTCTATCTTGATCTCCAGGATGAAGAATACATTTCTTCACTTGCACTTGTTCACTCACGCTTTTCTACAAATACTCAGCCTTCATGGAAGCGTGCACATCCAAACCGCTTTATTGCACACAACGGTGAAATCAATACAATCCGTGGAAACGCCGACCGCATGATGGCCCGCGAAGAAACAATCAAATCACCTGTTTTCAAAGATGACGAAATTGCAGAAATCCTTCCTGCAGTTGATACAACCGGTTCAGACTCTGCAATGCTGGACAACACTCTGGAATTCCTTGTAATGAACGGAATGCCTCTTCCACTTGCAGTTATGATCTGTATTCCTGAACCTTGGAAACACGACGACAGCATGGATCCACGCAAAAAAGACTTCTACCACTACTGGGCAACAATGATGGAACCTTGGGACGGTCCTGCCGCTATCCTGTTCTCTGACGGTGACCTGGTTGGTGCAACTCTTGACCGTAACGGTCTCCGCCCGAGCCGCTACTACATCACAAAAGACAATACTCTTATTCTTTCATCTGAAGTCGGTGTTCTTGATATTCCTGAAAGTGAAATCGTACAGAAGAGCCGCCTTATGCCTGGCCGCATCCTTCTGGTTGATACAAAACAGAAAAAGCTGATTTCAGATTACGCTGCAAAGAAAGAATACACAGATCTTTACCCATACGGTGAATGGCTCAGCCTGAACCTGAAGCACCTTGGAGATCTGAAAATCCCTAACAAGAAGATTCCGGTTTACACTCAGGAAGAACGCGATATCATGTACCGCGCTTTCGGATGGAACTACGAAGATGTAAACGAAATGATTCTCCCTCTGGCACAGAATGGTGTTGAGCCAACCGGTGCTATGGGTGTTGATACACCGCTTGCCGTAATGAGCGACAAGCATCCGGCTCTGTTCAGTTACTTCAAGCAGCTTTTCGCACAGGTTACGAATCCTCCTATCGACAGCCTGCGCGAAAAGATTGTAACTGACACTACAGTTTATGTTGGTTCTGACGGAAACCTGCTTCAGGCAGAAAGCAAGAACTGTACAGTGCTTGAAATCAATAACCCGATCCTTACCGGTGTAGACATGATGAAGATCAAGGCTCTTGATATGCCTGGTCTTAAAACATCAGTTGTTTCACTTCTTTACTATAAGAACACTTCACTTAAGGAAGCTCTTGATAACGTGTTCGTGGCAATCGACCGCGAATACAGAAACGGTTCAAATATCATCGTTTTGAGCGACCGCGGTGTTGATGAAAACCACGTTGCAATTCCTTCACTTCTGGCTGTATCTGGTGTTGAACAGTACCTTATCCGCACAAAGAAACGTACTGCAATTTCAATCATTCTTGAATCTGCAGAAGTTCGTAACGTTCACCAGAGCGCAATGCTTCTTGGTTACGGTGCACGTGCTATCAACCCATACCTTGCTCACGAATGTATTGCAGAACTTATTGACCAGAAACTTCTGGACAAGGATTATCATACAGCCATTGATGATTACAACCAGGGAATTATCGGCGGTATCGTAAAGATTGCTGCAAAGATGGGTATTTCTACAATTCAGTCTTACCAGTCAGCACAGATCTTCGAAGCTGTTGGTATTGCTCAGGATGTTGTTGATGTTTACTTCACAAATACAGTAAGCCGCGTTGGTGGTATCGGTCTTAAGGAAATTGCCGAAGACGTAAACTTCCATCACAACAAAGCTTTCGATCCACTCGGACTTACAGTAAATACTCACCTTGATTCTGTTGGTGTTCATAAGTTCCGCCGTGGTCCAACTTGTGAAGATCACCTTTACTCACCTGAAATCATCATCAGCCTTCAGGAAGCAACAAAGACTGGAAGCTACGAACGCTTCAAGGAATATACTTCACTTGTTGATGACAATGCTCATCCACATACTCTGCGTGCAATGCTCAAACTGGACTTTGACAACGCAAAGGAAATCCCTCTTGATGATGTAGAATCTGTAGAACAGATCGTACAGAGATTCAAGACAGGTGCCATGTCTTACGGTTCAATTTCTCAGGAAGCCCACGAATGTATGGCTCTTGCCATGAACCACCTGAAAGGAAAATCAAACTCAGGTGAAGGTGGAGAAAAACCTGAACGCCTTGGAACTGACAGAAACTCTGCCATCAAGCAGGTTGCTTCAGGACGCTTTGGTGTAACAGAAGAATATCTTCTTTCTGCAAAAGAAATTCAGATTAAGATGGCTCAGGGGGCAAAGCCAGGTGAAGGCGGACACCTTCCTGGTAAAAAAGTTTACCCTTGGATTGCTACAACTCGTTATGCAACTCCAGGTGTATCACTTATTTCGCCACCTCCACACCACGATATTTATTCTATTGAAGACCTTGCACAGCTTATTTACGACCTTAAAAATGCAAACCGTGCAGCCCGCATTTCTGTAAAACTTGTTTCAGAGGCAGGCGTTGGTACAATTGCAGCCGGTGTTGCAAAAGCCGGTGCTCAGGTTATCCTGATTTCAGGACACGACGGTGGAACAGGTGCTGCTCCACTTTCTTCAATCCATCACGCTGGTCTTCCATGGGAACTTGGTCTTGCTGAAACACACCAGACTTTGATCCAGAACGGTCTCCGTTCACGCGTTGTAATTGAAACAGACGGTAAGCTTATGAGCGGACGCGATGTTGCTATCGCATGTCTCCTTGGTGCCGAAGAATTCGGTTTTGCAACAGCACCTCTTATCACAATGGGATGTGCAATGATGCGCGTATGTAACCTGGATACTTGTCCGTTCGGTGTTGCAACTCAGAACAGTGAACTTCGTAAGCGCTTTACAGGAAAACCTGAATACGTTGAAAACTTCATGAAGTTCATTGCACAGGAACTCCGCGAAATCATGGCAAAACTTGGTTTCCACAGCGTTGAAGAAATGTGTGGTCACACAGAAATGCTTAAAGTAAAAGAAAAGGGTGCTTTCGAAAGAGCAAACCTTGTAGATATGAGCCGTATTCTTGCAGGTGCAAATTCATGTCATCCTGAACTTGTTTCAGGATCTCATTTCAATCCTGCCGATGTTTACGACTTTAAGCTTGCCTCAACTATCGACGAAAAAATCTTCCTTCCTGAATTTGAAAAAGTTCTTAAAAAGATTTCATCAAAGAAAGGCGCTGGAACAAAAGAAACTATTAACTCTTCACTATTAACTATTAACTGCGGCGTAAGCAGCACAGACAGAACAGTTGGTACTATCCTTGGTTCAGAAATCCAGAAGAACTTTGGAAATACACTTCCAGAAGACAGCTTTACTGTAAATGCTGTCGGTGGTGGTGGACAGAGTTTTGGTGCATTCATTCCAAAAGGTCTTACAATGCGCCTTACTGGAGACGCCAACGACGGTCTTGGAAAAGGACTTTCGGGCGGAAAGATTGTTCTTAAGTGTCCTGAAGATGCAGGTTACAAAGCCGAAGAAAATATCATAGCCGGTAACGTTTGCTGTTTCGGTGCAACAAGCGGACAGGCATTCATCAACGGTATTGCAGGTGAACGTTTCTGTGTTCGTAACTCAGGGGCTACAGTTGTTGCAGAAGGATGTGGTGACCACGGTCTTGAATATATGACAGGCGGTGTTGCTGTAATCCTTGGTCAGACAGGAAGAAACATTGCAGCCGGTATGAGTGGCGGTGTGGCTTATGTTTTGGACCAGAATCATGATCTTTACCAGAGACTGAACAGCCAGCTTGTTACAATGAGCGAACTTTCAGAACAGCATGATATTGACCTGGTAAAATCTCTGGTTGAAAAACATGTTAAGGAAACAGGTTCTGCACGCGGAAAAGAAATCCTTGAAAACTGGGATGTAAGTGTTAAGAGCTTCAAGAAAATCATTCCAAATGATTACGCAAAAATGCTTAAGTTTATCGGCGAAAATGAAGCCGCTGGTATGAATCACGAAGACGCAGTTCTTGAAGCTTTCAAGAAGCTTACAGCATAGGAATGGAGGATTAAAATGGGACTTTCAAACGGATTTATTAAATATACAAGAGTTGAAAACGACTGGATCGAACCAAAAGTTCGCCTCCAGAATTTTGAAGAAATGCATGTTCTTCTGAATGATGAAGACCGCCGCCAGCAGGCTTCCCGCTGTATGAACTGTGGTGTACCAATGTGTCAGAGTGCAATCAAACTTGGCGGAATGGTAACAGGTTGTCCGCTTCACAACTTCATTCCAGAATGGAACGATGCTTTGTACAAGGGACAGTATGATATGGCCGCCTGGAGACTTCTGAAGACTTCAAGTTTCCCTGAATTCACAGGCCGTGTATGCCCGGCTCTTTGTGAAAAAGCCTGTAACTGTATTTCTATGGAAAAAGATTACAGTGACGGAAAGGATATTAAAGATCCTGTAACAATTCACGATAACGAACTTTACATTATTGAAAAAGCCTTTGCTTCAGGATATATGAAACCACAGATTCCAAAAGTTCGAAGCGGTAAAAAAATCGCCGTTGTAGGTTCAGGTCCTGCAGGTCTTGCCGTTGCAGATCTTTTGAACCGCCGCGGCCACAATGTTACCGTTTTTGAACGCGAAGACAGAATCGGTGGACTTTTGATGTACGGTATTCCAAATATGAAACTGGACAAAAAAATCATTGATCGCCGTGTAAACCTGATGAAATCAGAAGGCGTTGAATTTGTTACACGTGCCGATATCGGAAACACTATGAAAGCCGAAGAACTTTTGAACGGTTTTGATGCAGTGGCTCTCTGCTGTGGTGCAAAAAAAGCACGTCGCCTGAATGTTAGTGGGGAAGATGCAAAGGGAATTATTCCTGCTGTTGATTTTTTGAAAGCTGTTACAAAATCACTTCTGGACAGCCATGCTGTAACTGACTGCAAAGACGATTCAGCAAAGATTTCTGATATTCACCTTTCTGAAGATTTTGATCCAAAAGGAAAGAATGTAATCGTAGTTGGTGGTGGTGACACAGGTAACGACTGTACAGGAACCTGTGTTCGTCTTGGTGCAGCTTCTGTTACTGCTCTTGAAATGATGCCACAGCCACCAGTTGAACGCGCTGCAAATAACCCTTGGCCACAGTGGCCAAAAGTTCTGCAAACAGACTACGGTCAGATGGAAGTTATTGCTACTAGCGGAAGCGATCCTCGAGTTTACAAAACAACTATTAAAGAAATCTATCAGAAAGACGGTCACGTTACTGGAGTAAAAACTGTTCAGGTTGAATTCCGCATGGTAGACGGCGTAAGAAAACTTTGCGAAATTGAAGGAACAGAAAAAGAACTTCCTGCAGATTTGATTCTTATAGCAGCCGGATTCCTGGGTGCTGAAGAATATACAGCAAAATCTTTCGGAGTTGAAATGACAAACCGTGGAGTAGTTGCTGCAGACGAAGGACTTTATGTTACAAATGTTGAAAAGGTATTCAGTTGTGGTGACATGCGCCGCGGACAGTCTCTGGTTGTATGGGCAATTGCCGAAGGCCGTGAATGTGCCCGTGAAATTGATAAATTCCTTATGGGCTACAGCAATTTGTAAATCTTTCATAAAATAACTAGATTTTTTTGAAAAAAAATAATCTCCCTGTATAATTTAATGATACAAGGGAGATTTTTTTTATGCAGTATAGAAAAGATAGGTATGGAAATCCACTTTCAGTTCTTGGTTATGGATGTATGCGTTTCAGTCAGACTATTACAGGTCCTGATTTAAAAAAAGCGGAAGCAGAGGTTATGTCTGCAATTAACCAGGGAATAAATTATTTTGATACCGCTTATATTTATCCTGGAAGTGAAGCAACTCTTGGTAAAATCCTTGAAAAGAACAATGTTCGCGACAAAGTAAATATTGCAACAAAACTTCCACATTATCTTCTTAAAAAAGAGGGGGATTGTGAAAAACTTTTTAACGAAGAACTTTCCCGCCTCAGAACTGACCATGTTGATTACTATCTTATGCATATGCTGTCTGACGTTGTTACCTGGAATCGTCTTATTGACCTTGGTGTAAAGGACTGGCTTGAACAGAAGAAGAAAGAAGGTGTAATTAAACAGATTGGTTTTTCATATCACGGGAATTCTGAATCATTTATAAAACTTCTGGATGCTTATGACTGGGATTTCTGTATGATTCAGTATAACTATATGGATGAAACTTCTCAGGCTGGCGTTACTGGCGTAAAACATGCAGCTGAAAAAGGGATTCCTGTAATGATTATGGAACCTTTACGCGGTGGAAAACTGGCTAACAAACTTCCAAAAGATGCTGTAAAAATCTTTAAGAAATTTAATCCAGACCGTGAACCTGCAGAATGGTCTTTCCGCTGGCTCTGGAACCAGCCGGAGATTACCTGTGTACTTTCCGGAATGAATTCCCTGGAAATGGTTGCAGAAAATATTCGTTCCGCTTCAGAAGCAGAAGTTGGGTACATTAGTGAAGAGGAAAAAGCGGTATTTGCTGAAGTAGTAAAGGAAATCCGTAGTAAAGAAAAAATCGGATGTACAGGATGCCGATACTGTATGCCTTGTCCTAAGGGCGTAGATATTCCTGGTGTATTTGCGGCTTATAGCCGCCGATACTCAGACAGTAAATTTGAAGGACTTAAAGATTACGTTATGTGTACTTTACTTCGTAAGAACTCTACAGGCGCTTCAAATTGTATAAAATGCGGAAAATGTGAACTTCATTGTCCTCAAGGAATTCAAATCCGTGACGAACTGGAAAATGTAAAGAAAGCCTTTGAAGGTCCAGTTTACCAGATTGCAAAGAAAGTGGTTCCGCTCTTTATGAAACAATAAAAAATCATATACTCTACTTTTCAAAACTGCTGAA
>JAZLIM010000102.1:0-6302 GCA_045617385.1 Treponema sp. | reverse complement strand
CACACCGGGCCACGTAGACTTTACTGCAGAAGTTGAACGCTCACTCCGCGTACTGGACGGAGCTGTTGCAGTTATCTGTGCAGTTGACGGTGTTCAGCCTCAGACAGAAACTGTATGGAAACAGGCCGACGAATTTGCCGTCCCACGTATGTGTTTCATGAACAAGATGGACCGCATCGGTGCAGACTTCTTTGGTTCAATGGCCGACGTTGCAGAAAAATTCGGAATTACTCCGCTGGCACTTCAGATTCCAATCGGAGAAGGTGCCGATTTTGAAGGCGTTATCGACCTTCTTAAAATGAAGGAACTGCGCTTCAGCGAAGAAGATGACGGTGAAACAATCATCGAAAGTGACATTGATTCTTCACGTCTGGATCAGGCAAACGAATGGAAAGAAAAACTCATCGATACAGTTGCAGGTTCAGATGATGAGCTTATGGAAATCTACCTTGAAGGCGGAGAAATCTCTGTTGACCAGCTTAAAGCTGCAATCCGCAAAGGAACAATCAGTCAGACTTTCGTTCCTTTTGTAATGGGTTCTGCCCGCCACAATCAGGGTGTACAGCCTCTTATCGATGCTGTTGTAGAATACCTGCCTTCCCCACTTGATATTCCTCCTGCAAAAGGACTGAAGATCAAGAAAGATCAGAGCGAAGAAGTTTCGGTTCCATGTGACCCTACAAAAATGCCTTTGGGACTGGTTTTCAAAATCCAGTACGACCGCGAAATGGGACCACTTTGCTACGTTCGCATGTACTCAGGAAAATTCCAGAACGGAATCCAGCTTTACAACGTAAGCAAGAAAAAGCGCGAACGTGTAAACAGAATCCTCCGTATGCATGCCGACAAAAACGAACCTCTTGATTCAATTGCCGCCGGTGACATTGCAGTTTTCGTAGGACTTAAACTTGCACAGACTGGTGACACAATCGGAAGCGAAGGACTTCCTGTTCTTCTTGAAGAACCAAAGTTCCCGCAGCCTGTTATTTCTGTTTCACTTGAACCTGACAGCATGAGCGAAAAAGACAAGATGAACGAAACTCTTGAAATCCTTTCACGCGAAGACCCTACATTCACATTCCACGATGATGAAGAAACTGGTCAGCTGATTATTTCGGGAATGGGTGAACTTCACCTGGACGTTCTTGTTACACGTATGCAGGATGACTTTGGTGTTAAGTGCCGCGTAGGTGCTCCTCAGGTTACTTACCGCGAATCTGTTTCGGGAACAAACTCAGTTACAGAAGAATTCAACAAAGTTCTTGGCGGAAAAGAAAACACAGCAAAAATTACTCTTACTGTTGAAAAACAGGAAACAGGTGCCGGATGTTCTTACGTATGCACTGCAAAACAGGGCGACACTCCGGATGAAATCATGGATGCAATCAAGCACGGTATTGAAGGGGCTTTTGCTTCTGGAATCAAATACGGTTACCCTTGTGCTGACATTAAAGTTACTGTTACAGGATTCGAATACAACGAACTTACATCAACAACTTTTGCTTTTGAAGCATGTGCTGTTGCCGCTTTTGACAACGCATGTAACGGAGCAAATCCGATCCTTCTGGAACCGGTTATGAGTGTTGATATTTCCTGCCCTAAAGAATTCGTTGGACCTGCCGGAAGCCAGTTCAGCCAGAGAGGCGGAACAATCATGGGACAGGATTCCAAGACTTCAGGAGAAATCATTCACGGTTCAGCACCAATGGCAAAGATGTTCGGATTCAGTACAAACCTGCGTTCTGCAACTCAGGGCCGCGCAAGCTTCTCTATGGAGTTCAGCCACTTCCAGGAAAAAGTTGGCGGACTGGACATGGGATACTAGTAGTTCATAACAGGTAGGGAAATTAAACCGCAGATAAACGCAGATAAACGCAGATAAACGCGGATGAACGGAGATATTGCCACGCCGATTGGGGATGACTAACGTCATCCCTTTTTTAATCTGCGTGTATCTGCGGTAAATAAATTATCCACGGTTTAGTGAAGCAAATCCGAAAGATCCAGTTCTGCAAGTCCCGTATCTTCAAGGTTTACGCTGAAACTGCTTTCGGCAAGGCGACTTTCGAAAGTTTTTCCTTCAAGAACTTCAACCCCCTGAACAGACCATACATAACGGCCGTTATCAAGTTTTTCAAGTTCAGATGCTTTCAGAGTATAGGCATTTCCCTTAACTGTTTTTTCAACAATCTTCTTGTCCATAAGTCCTTCCTTATGAAGAACGAACTTGTAGTTCTTTGCATCAGACATTTTTCCCCATGAAAACTTAAGGGATGAATTTCCGTCTGCAAAGAATTCTTCGGTTACTGAAAGTCCTTCAGACGGTGACTTCAGAACAGGGCGCTTATTTACGATCTTTGATTCAACCGGTTTCTTTTCTTCTTTTACAGGCTTCGTTTTTTCTTCTGCTTGCGCTGCCTTTGCAGGCTCAGCTTTCTTTTCAGAAACCGCCCCGCTTTCCGTAGTCTTAATAGTCTTCCCTTCAGCGCCATCAGTTTTTCCTGAAATACTGGCGTTAGCGGCCGGCGCTGTTACGGCTTTTTCGGCCACCGAAGCCGTGTTCCCGGCAGGTGGAGGAATCAGCGCAGCGGCTCCCTTCTGTTTCTTTTCTTCTTCAGGAGGTAATTCCTTTACTTCCGGTTCCTGAATGACTGCTTCTTCCCGTGCCTTA
Organism: Treponema sp.; assembly: GCA_045617385.1. GTDB lineage: Bacteria > Spirochaetota > Spirochaetia > Treponematales > Treponemataceae > Treponema_D. Next base: position 3,631 of record JAZLIM010000102.1, on the reverse strand, counting down.
CGTTCTGCTTCAAGCTTTGCAAGCCTGCGTTCTTCGGCACGACGCTTTTCTTCTGCTATACGTGCTTCTTCGGCACGGCGGGCTTCCTCCGCTTTACGGGCTTCTTCCGCTTTACGGGCTTCCTCACGGGCTATGCGTTCGCGCTCTGCTTTTTCCGCGGCTTCGTGTGCCAGCTGTTCTTCCCGTGCCTTACGCTCAGCTTCAAGCTTTGCAAGTCTTGCTTCTTCGGCGCGGCGCTTTTCTTCTGCAATGCGTGCTTCTTCGGCACGGCGCTTTTCTTCTGCTATACGTGCTTCTTCAGCGCGGCGGGCTTCCTCCGCTTTACGGGCCTCTTCCGCGCGGCGGGCTTCCTCACGGGCTATGCGCTCACGTTCTGCTTTTTCCGCGGCTTCGCGTGCCAGCTGTTCTTCCCGTGCCTTACGTTCTGCTTCAAGTTTTGCAAGTCTTGCTTCTTCAGCGCGGCGTTTTTCTTCTGCAATGCGTGCTTCTTCCGCACGACGGGCTTCCTCCGCTTTTCGTGCTTCTTCCGCACGGCGGGCTTTTTCACGGGCTATGCGTTCACGTTCTGCTTTTTCGGCTGCTTCACGTGCCAGCTGTTCTTCCCGTGCCTTACGCTTTTCTTCAGCTGCTTTTTTTGCGGCAAGTTCACGGGCTTTCTTTTCTTCCGCAGCCTTCTTTGCAGCAAGCTCCCGGGCTTTCTTTTCTTCGGCTGCTTTCTTTTCGGCAAGTTCACGGGCAACTCTTGCTTTTTCCGCTTTTCGTGCTTCTTCTTCTGTGGCAATTTCCACTTTACGGGTCTGCTCTTCTACAATCCTGTCGTTTTTCCTGGCCACAGATTTAACTGCTTCAGGCTGTTTTTCCTGAACATTCTGTGAAGTTGTACGGATATTCTTTGAAATCTCTTCGGCTTTTTCCTTTCCGTAAGCATCAGAAAGAGCCTTCTTGATTTCCTCCTGATTCTTTTCAGATTTTACAGAAGCAGTACGAATCTTTGTAACAACCTTTTCTGTATTTTCCTGCTTAACTGCTTTTTCAATCGGAATTGCGGCAATCTCTTCAACAGGCTTTACGTCTTCAATAACTGCAATATCACCGGCTTTGAGAGTGACTGCTTCAGCCTTTACAGGAACTTCTTTCACTGGTTCTGAAGGAGTACGTGTTTCAGTTACTTTTCTTGGAGCTGGTTTCTTTTCTTCTGCAGATTTCTGACGCACTTCAACAGAACCGCTTGTAACAGCAACGGAGGCTTCACCTTTCTTAGAACTTTCAAGAACTACACTTGAATTTTCTTTAAGGTTAAGCATTTTGTTTCCATTTGTAACAACTACCGGTTTTGTCTGTGAAGCTGCCGATGCAACAACATTTACAGAACCTTTTGAAAAATCAATTCCGGTTCCTTCGCTGTATGAACGGATTGTAACCATTGTATTTTCATAAAGATCAATACTGGTTCCATCTGTGTAGATGATAGTAGCTTCAGATTCTGTATCTGTACGGATACGGTCTCCGTCATATACAAGGTCAGAAATTTTTACTTTCTGCCAGACATCTTCATCCGAAAAACGGCGCTGAGTAGTATTCTTTTTATGTACGACTGTTGCAATCGGTTCTTCATCTTCGCGGTAAGCTGATTTGTTCCAGTCCTTTACGAAGAGAGTCAGAAAGACCGCCATTCCCGAAATACAGACGATTCCGAGAATTACGTCTACCAGCCTACTTGCCGATCTTGTACTTCTTTTCTTCTTCATCTGTGTTTACCTGCGATTTGTCAATTTCGTGGAATCCCAGCAGTTTGCGGACCTGACTCATAGTCTGGACTCCGCCCACTCCCTTGATATTGATTACAGCAAACATTCTGATTGCTGCTTCTTTTCCCTTAACGTGTACGGAAGGCATTTCTTCTACAACAAGTCTGTCACCGATCAGGTTGTATGTATTTTCTGTAATGAGGATATCTGTCTGGAAAGGTTTGTTCAGAGCTTCAGTTCGGCTTGCAAGATTTACAGCATCTCCAATAACTGTATATTCCATACGTGCATCAGAACCGATCTGCCCCGCAACAACTTTTCCCGAGTTGATACCACAGCCGATTTTGATTTCAGGCTTCCCCTGCTCTTTGCGTTTCTGGTTCAGTTTATAAAGTTCCGAACGCATCATAAGTGCGCCTACAACTGCATTCCATGCATCAGCTTCAGGGCTTCCTGCACTTTCAGGAGCGCCCCATACAGCCATGATTGCATCTCCGATATATTTATCTACAGTTCCGTGAGTCTTTAGAACACAGGAAACCATCTTTGTCATATATTCGTTCAGGAATTCAACAACTTCAGCTGGAGTCAGTTTTTCGCTCATTGCTGTGAAGGAACGGATATCGCTGAAGAAGATTGTTGCATTACGGTTTTCTCCACCAAGAACAAGTTCACCCTTCATGGCTTTTTCTGCAATGGAAGAGTTTGTAAAGCGGCTGAAGTTATCCTTGAGGCGTTCACGTTCAGCCAGTCCTTTGCTCATGGAAACGAATCTGTTTGTAAGGAGCCCGATTTCGTCCTGAGTTTTTGCCTTAAGTTCTACGTTGAAGTCTCCTTTTTCAATCTGACCGGCAGCCCCTACCAGTGCATGAATAGGACGGGTAAGGGTTTTACTGAAGTGTCTGATAAGAAGAATAGCCAGGAACAGAATTGCCATGGAGATAAGCACGATTCTGTATGCTGTCTGGTGCACAGCCTGGAAGATTTTGTTTTCAGAAATACAGGTAACTGAATACATTTCTCCGGCAATTTTTTTGTAAGCAACATACCAGCCTTTACCGTTATCATCAGTTTCAAGAGACTGGGCTGCATCCATTACGGCATTTCTTACAACTCTCTTTGCTGCCTGAAGGTATCCTTCCCCTTCAGAATTATCTGTGCTCGAAGAAATCAGAATATTTCCGTCATGGTCCATAATAAAGGTTGTATTCTGGCGGCTGTTTGTCATAAGATCTACCGCTTTTGTTACATTAAAAGCAACGCTTGCGCTTTCTGTTTTTCCGTTCATTTCGTACGGGAACATAAGGCAGACAGAAGGCTGCCCCATTACAGAAGTAAATTCCAGAATCTGGATGCTGTCCTTTGCTTTTTCTGCAGAAGTTTTATTTTCTGAAAGCCATGCAGAAATTACTTTCCCGGAGCCCGGGAGGAAAATATCTGCCTGCGGAGAAGTCTTTACACCAATTCCCGGTGCCTGCACAAACCAAACGTCAGGATTACGGAAACAGAAATCATCAAACATTTCTGCCTGTGCATCCTTGTTGCGGCTGAGCAGAGTATTGTTGAAAAAGCCGATGGCGTTTTTCTGCATGGTAACCATCCATGACTCAACAGTCTGTGAAGTTACTTCGTTCAGCGTAAGGTTTGTATCCTTGGCTTTTGTTTCACTGTCACGGCTTACCATGAAAACAACAAGAGCTGTAGAAAGTCCCAGTACCATAAGAACCAGAACTGCAACGATGAGAATAAGCTTGAATCCGATAGGATATTTTACTTTCTGCTTTTCCATTATATTTTTCTCCATAAGTTATTTACCAGTAAAAGAGATAGGCTGCTTCAGCTCCATCTTTTCTATTTTCACCTGCAAAGATGTAATTCTCTCC
>JAZLIM010000101.1:0-5830 GCA_045617385.1 Treponema sp. | reverse complement strand
CATACCGGCAAAGCTTCCAAGACCTGTAAGCATTCCTGGAATCATTGTGCGTTTTGCATGATCCTTATATTTGTTTACTGCGCGGTAACCTTCTTCTACATCAACACCTGATTCTTTGTAACTTGCCATTTTATTGCTCCTAAAATTCTAAACAGATTAAAAATTAAATATTTGCCACGTGATCAGCCTGAGCTGAATCGGCCAGCTTCTTTCTGAAAGCGATAAGCTTTTCTTTGAGTTCAGGATATTTGATTGCCAGCATTTCTACTGCAAGGTATCCTGCGTTCTTTGCGTTTCCGATTCCAACTGTTGCAACTGGAATCTGTGGTGGCATCTGAACAATAGAAAGAAGAGCGTCCATACCGGCAAGGCCGTTTGTTACGCCTGGTGTTACACATTCAAGAGGAACACCGATTACAGGGATTGTTGTCATTCCGGCAATTACGCCAGGGAGAGCGGCTGCAAGACCAGCGCCCGCAATGATCACTTCAAATCCGTCCTTTTCAATCTGAGCTACAGTTTCAGCCAGAAGTTCGTGTGCTCTGTGGGCAGAGATTACAAATGCTTTGTATTCCACTCCGAATTCTTTGAGTACATCTGCTGCTTTTGACATTTTGTCTGTGTCAGATTTAGAACCAAAAAAGATTGCGACTTTCATAGGCGTCATAATAACATAAAGAAAAAGTTATTACCATATAATTACAAAAATAAGAAAGTAATAGAAATGTATATAATTCTTATATTGGATTTTTCCAATATAGATATAATCGGGAATTGTCATAAAGAATTCTTTGTGGAAACTATGTTAGAGGTGAATAAATGGTAAACGTAAAAGGAAAATGGGCTCTGATTACCGGAGCTTCACGCGGAATCGGGTATCTTACAGCTTTGTTTATGGCTGATCAGGGATGCAATCTGATCCTTCATGCCCGTAAAGAAGAAAATGCTGCAAAAGTTCTGGAAGAAGTAAAGGCAAAGGGCGTTCAGGCTCATGTTGTTGCTTCAGAACTTACAGACCTTACTCAGGTTGAATCTATGCTCAAGAAAATTGATGATCTCGGAGTAAACGTTGAAATCGTTCTTAACAACGCTGGTCTCCAGATTGCTTACCGCACAGAATATCTGAAAACTCCTGTAAGCGATTACACAGAAAGCTTCAAAATCAACACAATTGCTCCTGCAATGATCATGTACCACTTCCTTCCAAAAATGATTGAAAAAGGTTTCGGACGCATTCTGAATACTACAAGCGGAATCGCTCTTGAACCACAGCAGGCCGGATATTCTGCAAGCAAGGCCGCTCTTGATAAAATCACAATCGACCTTGGAAGCAAGGTGCAGGGAACTGATGTTTGTATCAACCTTACAGATCCTGGCTGGTGCCGTACAGACCTTGGCGGACCTCAGGCTCCAAACGCTCCTGAAAGTGCAATTCCGGGAATTGTTGTGGGTGCTTTCATTGATGATAAGAAATCGGGCCGCTATCTTGGTGCCCAGAATTTTGCAGGAATGACACTTGAAGAAGGTGTTGCAAAAGCTGAAGCAGAATTCAAAAGTCCGTACTAATTAGTTTTAAGACTTTCCATGGCATCCATTCTGGCCTGCATGAGCATTTCCTTGTCGCGTACAACGTCTGCTACGCTGAACTCAAGGGCTCCGGCCTGAATGGTGCCGTTTATTTCCCCAGGCCCGCGGATTTTAAGGTCCTGTTCAGCAAGGACAAAACCGTCGGTGCTTGTGCGTAATGCTTTCATTCTTTCAATTCCGGTTTCCGTAATCTTTTCTGAATAAACCAGGAAACAGTACGACTGTAAGTCGCTTCGGCCCACACGACCGCGAAGCTGGTGCAGCTGAGAAAGACCGAAGTGGTCAGCGCCTTCAATTACAATGCAGGTTGCGTTTGGAACATCCACTCCAACTTCAATTACAGTGGTTGCAGCAAGAATCTGAATTTCGCCTTTCTGGAATCCTTTCAGAATCTGTTCCTGTTCTTCTTCAGAAACCTTTCCATGAAGCAGTGCGCATTTATATTCCGGAAAAATATTCCGTGAAAGTTTTTCAAAATTAGCTGTGGCACTTTTCAGACCACGGGCGTTTTCCTTTCCGTCTCCTGTTAAGACAAAATCATCCGCGTCTTCCACTTCACCAATGGCAGGGTATACAAAGTAAGCCTGTCTTCCTTCCGAAAGCTGCTGGCGGACAAATCCGTAGGCGTTCTGTTCGTTTCCTTCCTTTACCAGGTAGGTGGTGATTTCTTTTCGCCCTGCAGGTTTTGTTCTGATTACAGAAACATCAAGGTCTCCGTAAATTGTCATTGCAAGAGTCTGAGGAATAGGGGTGGCACTCATCATCAGAAGATGAGGTTCAAACGTGTAGGTTTTTTCCACAGCCTTTTCTGCCTTGCGTCCTTTTGCAATTATGGCTTCCCGCTGCATAACTCCAAAGCGGTGCTGTTCGTCGATCACTGCTAACTGGAGATCTTTGTAAACAACGTCGGCACTGAAAAGGGCATGGGTTCCGATAATCAGATCAATCTGGCCTTCTTTCAGAGCTTTCAGAACCTGTGTACGCCCGGAGCTTTTCAGATGCCCCGACATAAATGCTACGCTTATTCCAAGAGGACCTAAAAGCCTTGCTGCAGTTTCCGCGTGCTGTTTTGCAAGAATTTCTGTAGGTGCCATAACGGCACACTGTCCGCCGTAGTCTTTTACGCGAAGAGCCAGGAAAAGAGCCACAAGGGTTTTTCCGCTTCCAACATCTCCCTGTAAAAGCCGTGCCATGGTAAAAGGCGGTTTTGTACATACAGGGTTTTCTGAAACAAGAATGTCATTCCGTTCCTTAAAGCCTCTGTCGATTTCTTCGTTCATTTCAGAAATTACTTTCAGCTGGTCTTCTGTAAGGGAAAAGGGAAGAGCTGAAAGAAGCATATTCTGAGTTGGCGAGAATTGCGGATTATCAGTTGCGGTTTGAGAAGCTTTTTCGTCTGAGGAAAACTGCCCGTTATTCCTCCGCTTTGAACGTTCAAGAATTTTCTTCTGGAAGAAAAAGAGCTCTTCGTAGGAAAGAGTTTTACGGGCACTTTCAGACTGTTCGAGGGTTTCGGGTCTGTGGATTTTCTGGATTGCTTCAGCCTTGTGAAGAAGGTTCCGCTGAAGAATCAGATCGCCCGGAAGTTCGTCTTCAATTCCTTTTCCGTACTGTGCCAGTGCATTTTCTATGGCGGTTCCAAGTTTTTTCTGGGTCAGCCCTTCTGTAAGTGCATAAACCGGAATGACCCGGGAGTCCGGGGGAAGCTGGTCCCGGTATTCGTCAAGGGCACCGTTTTCTGAAAGTTTCTGGATTTCAAAAGCAGTGCACTGAAGGGTTCCGTATTTTACTTCGAATTTTCCGGTAACTGCTGCAATTGCCCCGGCAGGATATGCGTTTTCCATAAACGGGCGGTTGAAACAGACAAGAGTTGCTGATGCGGTTCCGTCATGAATCTGAAGCTTCAGAGTCTTCATCTTTCCGTAGCCGAACCATTCGTGGCCGGTAATCTGGACTATTGTGTGGACTTTGTTTGTGAATCCGCCGGTCTGAAAATCTTTTAATGGGATTTTCTTTGTGCGGTCTTCATATTTTTTCGGATAGTAGCAGAGAAGGTCGCCTACTGTAAAAACGTTCAGTCGGGCAAGCTGTTTTGTCATGGCCGGTCCCACACCGTTTACGGCGGAAACCGGAGTGTTGATTTCGGATACTTTCATCTATAAGAGTTCAGTTCTGATTCAGGTTTAGAAAGGAATCGAAAGGCACAGATTCATGATGACGCTGCACAGAATGTTTCCAAGGAAAATTACAACCAGAATAAAAGCCAGGGCTGTAAGCAGGCAGAATTTGTAATTGTTCGGATTTTTATAGAAAGGTTTTGCAATTTTTTCTGCCAGAGGACGCAGGAAGCTGTCCAGCTGCCCCCAGATTGAATTATAGTCGTAGGTGTTGTTCTTGATCAGAATAACGATAAAGCGAATGAGCATGAGGACAAGAAGGAATCCGAGAAGTGAAGAGCAGAGTCCCCATATTGATCTGAAGATTTCTGCCAGAGCTGCTCCAAGATGAAGCTTTCCGCTTGAAGCAACTGAACCGAAAATGGTTGAAAGAAGGGAAAGGATTCCAAGAGAAATAATAGGTGAAAAATCAACGTAGCCTACATGAGTCCAGCGGAGCTTGCTGAATATTCTGAGATAAGGATCAGTGATTTTTGAAAGCCCCTGTCCGAAGCGTGTGTACTTGGCTCCGGGAAACCAGGTCATGATGATATCAATAAAGCAGAGAATTGTATAAAGAGTAATTAAAGTTGCGATAAGCGAAAAAATACTAGCCATACATTAAATATAAACAGAAAAAAAAGTTGCGACAACAACTTTTATGTAATTCCACAAGTAGGGGAAATACACTATAATTTGTAAAAATCAAATCTTTTTATTTCTATAATAGATGGAGACAAAACTATGTCTGTTACATGGTCAAATGCTGACACTCTTCCTTCATGGAAGAAACTCATGTCACTGAAGGGTGTTTCTGTAAAAGAAGCTCTCACTGCAAAAGATGCTGCAAAACGTGTTGCTAAATATTCTGTTCCAATGGCTGCAGGTCTCACTTACAACTACGCTGCAAAACAGGTAAACGATTCAGTTCTGGCTGAACTTAAAAACCTGGCTGAAGAAGCTCAGCTTGTTGCCAAATACAAGGATCTTTACAACGGGGCTGTAATCAACACTGGAGAAAAACGTATGGTTCTTCACCAGCTCACACGCGGTCAGCTTGGCAAAGACGTTATGGCAGACGGTGTAAATAAACGTGAATTCTACGTAAAAGAACAGGAAAGAATCGCTGCTTTTGCAAAGAAAGTTCACTCTGGAAAAATCGTAAACGAAAACGGTGAAAAATTCACAACAGTTTGTCAGATCGGTATCGGTGGTTCAGACCTTGGTCCACGCGCTATGTACCTGGCACTGGAAAACTGGGCAAAGAAAAACAAGACTTTCAAAATGGAAGCCCGCTTCATTTCTAACGTTGACCCTGATGACGCAGCAAGCGTTATGAAGTCAATTGATATGGCTCACACAATCTTCATCCTGGTTTCAAAATCAGGAACAACTCTGGAAACTCTTACAAACGAAAACTTCGTAAAAGCATTCCTTAAAAAAGCAAAACTCGATCCTTCAAAACATATGATTGCCGTTACATCAGAAACTTCACCTCTGGCTCACAACCCGGATTACCTTGAAGCTTTCTACATGGACGACTACATTGGCGGACGCTACTCTTCAACTTCAGGAGTAGGCGGAGCAGTTCTTTCACTGGCTTTCGGACCAAAAGTATTTGCAGAATTCCTTGAAGGTGCTGCAGAAGAAGACAAACTTGCTGCCAACAAAAATCTCCTTAAGAACCCGGCTATGCTTGATGCTCTTATCGGTGTATTTGAAAGAAACATGCAGGGATATCCTTCAACAGCAATCCTTCCATATTCACAGGCTCTTTCACGTTTCCCGGCTCACCTTCAGCAGCTGGATATGGAATCAAACGGTAAATCAGTAAACCGCTTTGGTGAACCTGTAAAATATTCAACAGGACCGGTAATTTTCGGTGAACCTGGAACAAACGGACAGCACTCATTCTACCAGCTTCTCCACCAGGGAACAGATGTAACTCCACTTCAGTTCATCGCTTTCTCTGAAAACCAGACAGGTGACGATGTTGTAATCGAAAACTCAACAAGTCAGGTAAAACTCTGTGCAAACGTAACAGCTCAGATTGTTGCTTTCGCATGCGGTAAAACTGACGAAAACCC
>JAZLIM010000100.1:0-23979 GCA_045617385.1 Treponema sp. | reverse complement strand
CGGATGTGCTGCAAAGATTCCTGTAAACTCACCTTGTGAAACAGAAACAACTTCTCTTATGACATTCGGATACGATCCACGCATCGCCCAGTGGTCACCTTACCACGGTGCACAGACTTCAGTTCTGTACTCACTGGCCCGTATCATCGCTCTTGGCGGTAACCCTGAAACTTGTCGCCTTACTTTCCAGGAATACTTTGAAAGAACTTCTTCTAAAGAAGCCTGGGGTAAACCTGCTGCAGCACTTCTTGGTGCCCTTACAGCACAGACACAGATGAAGACTGCCTCTATTGGTGGTAAAGACTCAATGTCTGGAACATTCGGTGACATTACAGTTCCACCAACACTGGTTTCATTCGCTGTAACAATTGAAAACTGCAAGAATATCAACGGCGGTTCATTCAAAGCTGCAGGAAACAAAGTTTACTTTGTACCACAGGTTTATACTTCAGCTCTTACTCCAGACTTTGCTGACTTCACAAAGAAATCAGAAGCTCTGTACGAACTGAACAAGGCCGGAAAACTTTCTGCAATGTATCCTGTAGGAGCCGGTGGTATTGCTGACTCACTTACAAAAATGGCATTCGGAAACAGAATCGGTGTTCAGATGACTGACATGATCGGAAAACAGCTTAAAGCTAGCGAACCTGTTCATTCTGAAATCCTTGAAGCAAACGGAAACACTTGCGGAAGCTGGATGCTCTTTGTTCCACTTTACGGTGCAATGATTGTTGAAGTGAAACCAGAAAATGCCGCAGCATTTGAAGCCGCTATGGCTGGAAGCCTCCTTATTGGTGAAACAATTTCTGAACCTGAAATCCGCTTCAAGAAAGCAGTTATCAACCTTTGTGAAGCAGAAAAGGAATGGGAAAGTGTACTTGCAAAAGTATTCCCACCAATCGTTGAAGGAAAAGACAAGGAAGAAAACGTTCCTGAACTTCCTGATTTTGCAAAGGGTGTTCATAAGTCCCTTTCTGATATCAGAAAGAATCCTACATTCAATATCGATACAAAAGCAAAGCCTCGCGTAATCCTTCCTGTATTCCCAGGCACTAACTGTGAGCTTGATATGGAACGTGCCTTCAAGCTTGCCGGAGCTGACACAAAAGTTCTGGTTATCAGAAACAAGACAGCTGATATGCTTGAAGAATCTCTTAAAGACTTTGAAGCTGAACTTAAAAAGGCAAATATCCTGGCACTTTCTGGTGGATTCTCTGCCGGTGATGAACCAGACGGATCTGCAAAATTCATTGCAAACATCCTGAAAGAAGGACGTATTTCTAACGAAGTAATGAACCTGATCAAGAACCGTGACGGTCTTATCCTTGGTATCTGTAACGGATTCCAGGCTCTTATCAAAACAGGTCTTGTTCCTTACGGTGAAATCCGCGAAATGGATGATTCTTGTCCAACTCTTACATACAACCACATCGGTCGTCATATTTCACGTATCGCACGTACAAGAATCGTTTCTGCCGCAACTCCTTGGGCAATGAACCCTTCAGTAATCGATGAAAGAAATACTCTCGTAGCTATTTCTCACGGTGAAGGACGCATCGTTGTAAGCGAAGACATGGCAAAACAGCTCTTTGCAAACGGTCAGGTATTTACACAGTATGTAAACGAAAATGGTGTTCCTGTAATGACAGAACCTGATAACCCTAACGGATCAGCTTACGCTATCGAAGGTCTTATCAGCCCTGACGGACGCGTTCTTGGTAAGATGGGACACAATGAACGTTCTGTAGGAACTGGCATGAACGGATGTTCAGATGCTCTGTTCAAGAACGTTGCATACGACCCAATGACAAATACTTGTGACAACAGCAATATGAACCTGTTCCGTGCAGGTGTATGCTACTTCAAGTAATATGATTATCGATTTTCACGCCCATATTTATCCTGAGAAGATTGCTGAAAAGGCAACAAAGAACATCGGTGAATTTTACAATGCACCGATGGCTCTTGCAGGAAGCGCTAAAGGTCTGATTGAAAGCGGAGAAAAAATCGGTGTTACAAAATACATCGTGCATTCCACCGCTACAAAGCCTGAACAGGTTCAGTCAATCAACAATTTCATTATGGGCGAAGTAAATGCAGAAAGCCGTTTTGTTGGATTCGGAACAATGCATCCGCTTTACAAAGACTTCGAAGCAGAAATTGCACGTATGAAGGAAATCGGGCTTAAGGGCATCAAGCTCCATCCTGATTTCCAGAAGTTTGAAGCTGATGCTGAAATCATGGATCCGATTTACGACTGTTTCGCAAAAAACAATCTTCCGGTTCTTTTCCACGCAGGAGACTGCCGTTACGATTTTTCAGGTCCGGAACGTATAGGACACGTTCTTGATAAGCATCCTGACCTGACAGTCATTGCGGCACATTTCGGCGGGTATACAGAATGGGACAAATCATATCAGTTCCTTTGCGGACGGAAAGTCTACTTTGATACATCAAGTACATTCTGGAGACTTCCGTATGACCAGGCTCTTAAGATGATTGAAAAGCACGGGGTAGACCAGTTCCTCTTTGGAGTTGATTATCCAATGTGGGATCATGCAGGGGAACTGGAACGTTTTGATAAACTTGGCCTTTCGGCCGAAGACCGTCAGAAGATCCTTTTTGAAAACGGAAAGAAGCTTCTTGAAGGTCTTGGCGTAAGCCTTTAATCATTAACGTTTCTGAATGAGCTGAATCTTCTGAATCAGTTCTTTGTCTGAAATCAGATCTTCAAGTATAGCCGGGATTCTGTAAGTCCAGTTAAACGGAGTTACGGTTCCCGGTATATTTATTCTTTCTTCTTCGGAACTTTCTTTCAAGTATTTCTTTTCCAGATAAAGCAGATCCTGAAGCGGCGGGATAAACCACATGCTTTCTGCTGAACTGCAGGCTTTCAGTAAATTGCAGAAAGATGACTGTAAATCTGTATTGCCGCTGTTTTCTTTTTCGGTGTCAGTTTCATCTGGCAAAGCTTTCTTTTTGCATAATTCAGAATTTTCAATTTCCAGCTGTTCATTTTCCAGCCATTCGCGCATTGTGCTTGAGTCATGAACGCTTGTGGTACATACGCTTAAAGGTTCATATTCGGTGAAAGGAACGTAAGGCTGGTCTTCCTGTTCCCAGAAACGGCACCAGCGTACAACTCTGAGCCCCAGGATATTCAGCTTTTTCATGACACGCGGAACGCATTCAAAAGAAACACCCAGGTCTTCCCCGCATGGAATCATTCTGTTTGATTCAGTAAGTGCTGTAAGAATTTCAGTTGCGTTCTTTTCCCAGAGCTTATTTTCTTTTACTGAAACTTTTTCGAACAGTTCTGTAAGCTTTTCTTTTTCCTGATCATTCAGCGTGCCCCAGGATGTGCTGCGGCCGTAAATCCAGCTTGGAACGAATTTATTCTTAGCAACATTGATCAGAGTACGGTCAGTCCATTTTGAAACCAGGTATTCCTTTATTCTTTTTTCAGCTTCTTCTGTACACAGTTCCTTTTCCACAAGACTGGTTTCTTCAATTGTGCGGGAGCCGAAATTTTTCTTTCCTTTCCCGTCGAGGAGCCAGAGTTCTTCCCCTGGAAGTTTTGTTGCGAAAAGTTCCAGAATTTCGTGGCTTTTTTCATGGTTCCAGGTAATGTCTTCAATGGCACTTGTTGGAACATGAGGAACTGAAAGCCATCTGATGCGGTTTTCGTCAAAGCCCAGTTCATAAAGTTCATCGGCTTTGATTCCCGAGTAAGGTTCGGTGTGTCCGTTCAGGGCGTTGCAGTCATTTTCCGGAATTGCCCAGATTCGGAAGAATCCAAGGATGTGGTCCAGGCGGTATGCATCGTAGAACTTGGAAGCCTGAATAAGTCTTTCTTTCCACCACTGGTAGTTGTCTGCTTTGAGGTTTTTCCAGTTGTATGTAGGGAAGCCCCAGTTCTGCCCTGTGGGGTTTTCGCCGTCGGCAGGGGAGCCTGCACGGAGATTCTGATTGAAGATTTCAGGATGACTCCAGGCATCGCAGGAATCTTCGTTCATAAGAATTGGAAGATCTCCCTTTATGAGAATCTTGTTTTTGCGGCAGTATTCCACGCTCTCAGAGAACTGTTTTTCACATTCTGCCTGGAGCCAGGCGTAATAGAGGTGGGCCGGATCAGCTTTCCATCTTTTAAGAATTTCTTCTTCGAAAAGTCCTGTGTCTGATTTCTTCCAGCTTTTCCATGAAGCCTGCATGTAAGAATACTTCAGATTTTTGTAAACGGCATAGGGAATAACCCAGCTGTTTTTCTTGATAAATGCTTCAACTTCTTCAGATGGTTTTCCTGTTCTGGCAGTTTCTGTTTTCTTATAGATGAGACGCAGAAAATAATCTTTTGAGTTGTTTACTTCATCGTAATTGAAACGGTCTGCATCCTTGTGGTAGGAAATGAATGCGTCATAGTTCTTTTTGAATTCCTTGTCCGACTTATAGACTTCATCAAAGCCTTCAATTGATTCAAGCGAAAGGTATACCGGATGGAGTGCAAAAGCCGAAAGGGCAGAGTATGGGGAACTCTGGGTTCCTGAGTCATTTACGGGAAGCAGCTGGATAAGTCCAAGTCCTGCTTTTTTTGCAAAGTCTGCAAGTAGTTTCAGGTCTGTATATTCACCGATTGTTTTATCTGATTTTGTGCGAAGGGCGCTGAGAGGAACAGCAGTTCCTGTAAGTTTTTCGATCTGTGCCATAATGAAAGTATAGCAAATAATTGATAATTGACAATTAAGAATTGAAAATTGAAATAGCCTTGAAAGAATTAATTTTGTGAATGTGTGGTCATAAAAGTTTTGTAAGCAGGGGTTTCTTTTGCCTGATCTGAAAGATCACGGGCTGCGTTGTAAGACCAGGAGAAATTATTTTCGCTTATAGAGGCTTCAAGAATTTTCAGATAAACCTGGTCTTTCAATGGATTTGTTTTGGGGCATCCGGTAAAAACGGAATAAATATAATTTGCTGAATTTAACTGCTCTTCAGGTGAAAGAATCAAAAAGCGGAGTGCTTCCGTGCAGGGCATGTAGGGCAGTTGATCAATAAATTTAAAAATGTCCTCTGTTTTTTTTTCTTCTTGACCAGACATTTTTTCTAATTTTTTCAGATCTGATATCAGCTTTCTGTTTTCAGTTGGTTCTTTTTCAGCCAGCTCAATAGTTTCTTCAATAGTTAGAAATTCCCTATTTGCTATTTCCACTACATCCAGAGAATATACACAGAGTGATATAATAAAGGAAAGAATTATAAATAAAATCTCTTTCTTATTTAGTGATAATTGTCCATTATCCATTGTCAATTCTCAATTAAACTATTCCAGTGCCATATTGGCTTTGCAAGTTTGTTCGGGAATGGCTGGGAGTTTCTGAAGTCAGGAAGCCATGAAGTGTCGTCGGAAAGTTCCTGATAGAACAGATATTCAAAATCGTAAACTTCAAGCATATCCTGAATGTCCTGGTCTTCTGTAGTAGAAGTAAGGCGGTTTTCAATTTCTGAAAGACTTCTGTTACGGGCTTCAAGGCAGGCAGAATCTTCATCAAAAGGAACCGGTGTGTACTGATTCATAAGAGAAATGATTGCACGGCCGTCAGCATTCTCCGAAAGCCAGCCTAAAGTTTCTATTGTCTGTTCAAGTTTTCCGGGAAGAAAAAGGTGGCGGATAATTACACCCTGCATCATCTTTTCTGTTCCGTCTTCATTTTCTTCTATTGAGATTGGATTGTTTTCAATCATCCATGTAATGGCTTTTTTTGCAACTTCAGGATAATCGGGGGCTTTGAAAAGTTTTGCGCTTAAATCTGAATCAAGAGTTTTAAGGTCGGGAAGCCAGATTGTAACAAGACCTTTCAGAAGTTCGAGCATTTCTACACTTTCATAGGCTGAACTGTTCCAGCAGAATGGAATTGTACAACCGGCATTCTTTGCATCTTTTATGAAGGCTGCAAGCTTTGGAATGTGATGGCTTCCTGTAATCAGGTTTATGTTTTCAGCTCCGATGCTCTGAAGTTCCAGACAGATTTTTGTGAATTCTTCTGAAGAAATTTCACGACCCATGCCGTTTTGCGAAATCTGATAGTTCTGGCAGAAGGCGCAGCGCAGGGTACAACCTGTAATGAAGATGGTGCCGCTTCCTCCTTTTACGGTAATAAGCGGTTCTTCTCCAAAGTGAAGGCCTGCGCTGGCAATGCGGAGTCCTGCCGGTTCACGACAGAACCCTGTTGTTGTTTCGCGGTTTACGCCGCAATGGCGGGGGCACTGACGGCAGGCAGAGTAAGAATCGTTTAAAGCTTTTGTGTTCTGTTCCTGCATTATAAGGCTCTGTGTTCAACAAGAATTGCCATAAGTTCGGTGAGTTTCTGAATGTCCATGTCTTCGGCTTCGTAATTTACAAGTTCAGCAAGTTCACGCCAGTCTTCGTCGGAAATAAAGTTTGAGTTTTCGTCGGAATTGTTCAGGAATGCAAGAAATCCTGCAAGCTTTGCCACATCTTCTTCTGTAGGCACTTCACTTAAGTCGGCCTGATTCCAGATGTAGTTCTTTTCCCAGTAATCAAAGATTGTTCCGGCCAGGCTTTTTTCTACCTGGGCAGTACGTTCAAAAAGGGAAGCAAGTTTTTCTGAAAGACGGTTGTAGTCATTTGTATTGTTGTTGTCGTGACGGTCCATTTTACGGAGTTTTGTTACGTCACTTGTGAATTTTTCAATTTCTGTCATTGTTTTCCTCGTTATTAAGAATATAGAAAAATCTCTAAAAAATCATTAGTTTTGTGTTTTTCTTGACAACTATCGGGCAGTAAATTAAAATTATGCTTATGGACTTGAGAACAGTATTAACAACAGACACAGTAAATCTGCACCTTAAAGGTACTACAAAAGAAGAAATCGTTGACGAAATGCTTGAAATTCTGGTTAAAGCCGGAAAAGTAACTGACAAAAACTCAGCTCGCGAATGCGTTCTTGACCGCGAACGCAAAATGTCAACTGGAATGAAACACGGAATCGCTATTCCTCACGGAAAAACAGACACAGTAACTGACCTGGTTGCATGTATCGGTATTTCTGATAATCCTGTAGATTTTGATTCTCTGGATCAGGAACCTTGTCGTATTTTCATTATGACACTTTCACCAATCAATAAGACTGGTCCACACCTTCAGTTCCTTGCTGAAGTAAGCCTTCTCTTTAAGAGCCCTGAAAAGCGTCAGGAAATCCTGAATACTCAGGACAAAGCAGAAGTTATTAAGATTCTTACTGAATAGATTTTCTGTTTATTATAGAAAAGCCGTGAACTGTGAAGATATTTCCCAGTCACGGCTTTTTTTTTGAAGCATGGTGGTTTCGACAGGCTCAACCACCGGGGAACAGTTCAACCGCCTGGCGGCAGGTTATTCTGTCCAGACCTGTTTTACGCAGGAAATGTCGCGGATGTCGGAAAGAACATCTGCGTCTGAGTTTACTTTCATCTGATCGTTTCCACGAACAACCCATGGTTTATTCATTTCTGTAATGTGGAAATAAACCTGGCATGTGCCCGGACGTTCAAAAAGCATGTCGCGGAGCGGCTGCATTTCCTGACTTGAACCAGGATTCAGTTCAATGTGTATTTCACGGACAGCCTTATTTTCCATTTTCAGCGGATCTTCAATGGAGTCAACAATGAATGACGGTTCCGGTCTCTGTTCCGAACATTCGGCCTTTCCCTTGAATGCGTAGATTCCGCCTTCTACAACCTGTGTTTTAAGTTTTTCCCAGGTGTTAGGGAAGAACGTCATGTCGATCATTCCGTCATAGTCCTGAAGCTTTGCAAAAGCCATAAGTGTGCCTTTTTTAGTGGTGATGGAACGGAGTCCCATTACCATGCCAAGAGCGGTGTAGGTTTTTCCTGTATTCTTCAGATCCCACGGACGGGCTCCTGAAGCAATCATATGGTCTTTGGCCTGCTTTTCTTCGTTTGCAATGCGTTCGATTGTTGAAGACTTTATTGTAACGGCACGTTCAATTGCTTTTTTGTAGTCATCAAGAGGGTGGCCTGAAACGAAGCATCCGATACAGTCCTTTTCCATGTTCAGAAGTTCCATATGAGGAAGGTCCGGAACCATCTGGAATTTGAATTCGGTCATCTGGGCAAAACCGGTATCGTCATCGTCTCCGAAAAGTGAACCTTGTGCAGAGTTCTTTTCGGCATTGATTTTTTCGGCATGGGCCATGGCAGCTTCCATGTTTGCAAGCAGGGTCGGGCGGTTAAGGGCAAGGCCTTCTGCTTCGCCTGTGTGGTCAAAGGCTCCTGTCTTGATAAGAACTTCCACCGCTCTTTTGTTTACTGTGTGAATGTCTACACGGGAAATGAAATCCATGAAAGATTTGTACGGGCCGTTTTCGGTTCTTTCGCGGACAACTTCAATAGAAGCAGATTCTCCCATTCCTTTGATACCTTTGAGTCCGAATACGATGCGGCCGTCGATAACGTCGAATACAACATCGGAACGGTTTACATCCGGCGGGTCTACGGCAACGCCCATAGTGCGTGCTTCTTCAATGTATTCCGGAAGTGTATCAGTTGATGTGATTTCGTTTGTAAGGTTTGCTGCCATGAATTCAGCAGGGTAGTTTGCTTTAAGGAATCCTGTGCGGTAAGCAAGAACAGAGTAGGCAGCAGCATGAGATTTGTTGAAACCGTAGCCCGCAAACGGAACCATGATTTCAAAAATATCGCCGGCGTGTTCCTCTGTGTGTCCCTGTTTAAGGGCACCTTCAATGAATTCCTTCTTCTTACCCATCAGAACATCGATTTTCTTTTTTCCCATGGCACGGCGGAGCATGTCGGCTCCACCAAGAGAGAATCCGGCGATTTTCTGGGCAACCTGCATAACCTGTTCCTGGTAAACCATAACACCGTAGGTTTCCTTAAGAAGAGGTTCAAGACAAGGATCCGGGTAGTGGATTGTTTCCGGCTTCCACTTTCCGTCAATGTACTGAGGAATATATGCCAAAGGTCCAGGACGGTAAAGGGCATTCAAGGCAACAAGCTCTTCAATGCGGCGCGGCTGACACTGACGCAGAATCTTCTGCATTCCAGGGCTTTCAAACTGGAAGATGGCTACGGAATCTCCGCGGCAGAAAAGGTCGAATGTCTGGTCATCTGTTTCGGAAACATCAGCGGTGCTGAATTCAGGAGTTCCCTCCGGACGGTGCTTGTTGATGATTTCTTCCGCATAACGGATAAGTGAAAGTGTCTTTAATCCAAGGTAGTCAAATTTAACAAGACCGCACGGTTCAATAATATCCATTGTGTACTGAACGGCAGTTTTCATTTTTCCGTCAGCATCCTGGATTGCAAAAACCGGAGCCCAGTCTGGAAGCGGAGTGAGTCCGATAACCATACCCGAAGCGTGGAGACCTGTGTTTCGGAACATGCCTTCAAGTTTTTTTGCAAGGCTGAAAAGTTTCTGGTAGCGCGGATCGTCCTTGTAAGGAATAAGCTGTCCGCCGTCAGGCATTTTTTCTGTAGGCTCACTGAAAGCATCTTTAAGCTTTGCTTTAGGACTTTCAGGAATGCACTTTTTGAGCATGTTCACTTCAGAAAGAGGAATATCTAAGATTCGTCCAACGTCGGCAAGACAGTTCTTCGGCTTCAAAGTACCGAAGGTAACGATATGACCAACGTTCTCTTCGTGGTACAGATCGCGGGTATGCTGGATGATTTCCTGGCGGTAATCGAAGTCCATATCAACGTCAAAGTCAGGCATTGATACACGTTCAGGATTCAAAAAGCGTTCAAAGATAAGGCCGTAACGGAACGGATCGATATCTGTAATTCCAAGACAGTAGGCTACAAGTGAACCGGCACCGGAACCACGGCCCGGCCCGATCGGGATTTTGTGTTTCGGAATATTGTGGACTGTGTCCCAGTCAGATTTTGACCAGTTGATGAATTCCCAAACGATAAGGAAGTAACCGGCAAAACCCATTCCCGTAATGATTTCAAGCTCGTAGTTCAGACGTTTCTGGATTTCTTCGTCTTCGTAGGTTTCCGGGTATCTCTTTTTAAGACCTTCCTTTACCAGATGAATCATGTAGTCATTCTGGTCAGACTGGTAATCTTCACCGTGGGTGCGGAATTCAGCCGGAAGTTCAAAGCGGGGGAGAGTTCCCTTAAGTTCAGGTGTGCTGTACTGGTGGATGGTCAGATTACACATGGATGCGATCTTTGTGGTGTTCGCAATCATTTCTTCCATGACCTCGGGAGTAAAGCCTTCCACTCCGTAGAAAGTCTGGCGCATTTCTTCTTCACTCTTAAGGTAGAACTCAGGGTGACGGGTTCCGTCGTCATCAGTTCCCATAGGAGTGTTTTTTGGATCGTTCAGGAGGTTACGGAACCCGATACATGTGAGGGCAAACTGGGCTTCCCAGTCATCCCGTTCCGTATAGTGAACGTCGTTTGTAAGAACAATAGGAATGTTAAGGTCCCGGGCAAGTTTCAGGAGCTTTGGTGCAATTTCCCGCTGCTCACGCATACCGTGATCCTGAATTTCAATGTAGTAACGGTCCGGACCGAAAAGGTCTCTGTATTTTGCAGCAACCTGGTAGGCTTCATCAGTTCTTCCGCTGGCAAGAAGCTGCGGGATTTCTCCGGCAATACATGCCGAAAGACAGATGATTCCTTCGTGGTACTTTTCAAGCAGTTCAAAATCAATTCGCGGCTTACCAAAGGCCTGGCCTTCTGTAAAACCGATTGAGTTCAGCCAGCACATGTTCTTGTAGCCGGTCATGTTTTCGCAAAGGAGGATAAGGTGGAAATATTTGCATCCTTTTCCGCCTTTTCCGTAAGGCGCACGTTCTGCTTCCTTGTGGTTTCCGTAGGCAACGTAGAATTCACATCCTACAATCGGGTTAATTCCGTTTACATGGCAGAGTTTTTCAAAGTTCAGGGCACCGAACATGTTTCCGTGGTCAGTCAATGCTACAGCGGGCATGTTCAGACGTTTTGCTTTTGCAACAATAGCGTCTATTTTCTGGGCACCGTCCAGAAGAGAGTAGTCCGAGTGAACGTGAAGATGAACAAAGTTCGAAACCGGTGTTCCTTCCGGAGCCGGGTCAAAAACGTGATAATCTGCCATTATTTTTTCCTTAAGGTCATATTATAGCATATTTTGGGCTTCCTTTGGGTATAGGGGCAAAAAAAATCCCGTGAGAAGACTCACGGGATTAATTTGTCAAATGGTCCCTGAGCTTGTTTAAGGGCCCATTTGATTCTAATTCAGAGAACTGACTAAATCTTGAATGTGTCGATATCACCCTGAATAGACTGGATGTTCTTCTGAGTTTCAGTTGTACTTGCATTTACGATGGTAATTGCATCAGAAATCTGGTGTGCACCTGTATTGATGAGCTGCATTTTTTCGTTGATTACGCGGGTAACAGCACTGAGGGCATCCATTTCATTTGCAATCTGTTCACCACCCGAAAGCATTTCTTCAGAACCGTCTTTTACAGTAATTGTAGAGTTATTGATAGATCTCATGGCATCCAGAACCTGCTGGTTACCTGAGCTCTGTTCTTCCATTGCGTTTGCAATAACATTTTCCTGCTGCTTAACAGTCTGTGCAAGATTGTAGATTGTTTCGAATTCGTTCTGAACTGTCTTGATGTTTTCAGAAACTGTGGCAATTGAATCAGAAAGAGTCTTAAGGCTTTCATCAATAGATTTACCCTGGTTTGTAGACTGTTCTGCAAGCTTACGGATTTCGTCTGCAACAACAGAGAATCCTTTTCCGGCTTCACCGGCGTGGGCTGATTCAATGGCAGCGTTCATGGCCAGGAGGTTAGTGCGGCTTGCAAGTGTCTGAATCATGCTTGAAGCCTGCATGATACCTGCACTCTGGCTGATGATGTTTTCTGCTGTATCAACGGCAACCTTAACGGAACGCTGTCCTTTTTCAGAAGCGTCACCAAGAAGATTTACTGCAGCTTTGTTCTTTTCAAGAATCTGAGTTACGGAATTGATGTTTGCAACCATCTGTTCAACTGCAGCTGATGACTGTGTAACGCCTGCAGCCTGTTCTTCGATGGCATTATTCAGGCTCTTGATTGTTCCAAGAATCTGCTGAACGGCAGCTGTAGTTTCTTCAACACCTGCGCTCTGGTTCTGCATTTCTGCTTCTACTGCACGGATTGCAGTACCGATGTTGTCAACGTTTGTTCCTGCGGCAGACATGTTTGCAACCAGGTCTTCAGAAGAACGGGCTGTAGCCTTTGTTGAAACAGACATTGCCGAAATAAGATCTTTTGTTGAATTGAAGAACTGGTTCATGCTTACTACTACAACACCAAGTTCAGAACGGTTTGTAACAGGGGCTTCTTCGATTGTGTAGTCGCGGTTTGCGAGGCCTTCAGCCATTTTGTTGATGTGGCGGAGTGCGAACTTTACGTCGCCTGTGAGCAGAACTTCAATTACCAGGATATGAGCTGCTGAATAAATGAAAATCGGGAAAATGCGGTTTGCAACGGTGAGAACTCCGTGTTCCAGATTTTCAGGAATAAGAACAACACCCATAATAAGTGCAACACAACCTGTAACAGCAAAGAAGATAACAAGGAGGTTTCTTGAACCGTAAGTAAGTGTGATCTGTGAGCGGTTAAACGGAAGCCATGAAAGGCGTTTTTCAATCATCTGCATTGCGCTTGTGTAACAGAGAAGTCCGGTCAGGAAAAGTGTTCCCATGATGTATGCACAGAAGCTTGGAATGTAGGAAAGAGAGTCACCGAAGTATTCAAGTGGGGAAAGTGCAGTTGCTGATTTTACAAAAGCGCAGCATGTAAGGATTCCAAGAGTTACAGGAATACCGATGTTTACATAGTCCATAATTCTGATGAACTTGTTCAGCTTGTCAGTCTGCTCTTTGCTTTTAGGATCACATTTTTTGATGTTGTTTACCATAAGGAAGCTGGAAAGAACTGCGAGGATAACAGCTACAGCAAAAATAACAAGAACAAAAGGATGACTTGTGATTCTTTTATATTCTCTTGTTGTAAGA
The DNA here is from genome assembly GCA_045617385.1 of Treponema sp. GTDB lineage: Bacteria > Spirochaetota > Spirochaetia > Treponematales > Treponemataceae > Treponema_D. Next base: position 10,943 of record JAZLIM010000100.1, on the reverse strand, counting down.
CCGCCACCGATTCTGCAGAAAAGCCCTGCCAGAAGATTAGGACTTACGTAAACTAATCCAATAAGAATGAATGCAATAAAAGGTATTTTCTGTTTTTCTACAGATTCGTAATTCTGGGGTTTTGACATAATACTCTGAACTCCTTGAAATAATTTTAGTTAATATCTCACTTTTATTATAACAGAAAATTTATTTTTGTATATAAAAATCTTCAAAATCTCTAACTCATGACTTCTTCGGTTATATTCTCTACATATTTAAAATATTCGATTTGTGGTATATAATGGAAATATGCTGGAAAAAGTTGGAAAAGCGGTAATAGGGAAATTTTCAGGTATTCCGTATGTTCTGGGATACACTGGCCGTGTTCTGTCCAGCTCTTTCTTTTTCTTTTCCCGTGAAAAGGCTGCTATCAAAGTTCTTATTATGCAGCTTCTTTTTACTTTTATTGAAGCTCTTCCGCTGGTATGTATTCTTGCCCTGGCTCTTGGAAGCGGTCTTTATCTTGTAGGAAATTCCTTTCTCCTTTCAATCGGGCAGTCTTCACTGATTTATATGATTCTGGTTCTGATTATTTCAAAGGAACTGGGACCTCTTCTTGTGGCATTTGTTGTTACCGCCCGTTCGGCTACTGCCATTGCCACCGAAATCGGGGGAATGGTAACAAGCCATCAGATTGAAAGCTATGTTTCTTTCGGAATTGATCCTATCGGGTATCTGGCGGCACCGCGATTTCTTGGTGTAACCCTTTCCGTATTCTTTTTGAATCTGTACTTTTCTTTCGGCGGACTCCTTGGTCCGTATCTTGTGGCAAAGGTAATTGATCCGACAGGTTCTGCCGGTTATTTTACTCTGCTTTTCCGGGAACTTTCTGTTTCCACTATAGGAATCTCAATTGCCAAGAGTCTGGTTTTCGGAATGATCATTTCCCTTGTTTCAACTTATGCGGGATTCAAGGTAAACCGTGCTTCCACAGAAGTTCCTGTTGCCGGTATTCAGGCCGTAGGAAATTCTTTCCTTCTGATTATTCTGGTGGATGTAATCTTTATTGTCCTTCCATTTTTGTTCGGGTGATTGAATGAGCTTGTTTGAACTGAAAAACGCAGGATTCTCAGCCGGGGCTAACAACATCGTAAATGATGTTTCTGTTTCCATTGAAAAGGGAAGTACTACAGGTTTTCTTGGAAAATCAGGCTGCGGAAAAACAACCATTCTGAAACTTGCTGCAGGAATTCTGGTACCGTCTACCGGTAAGGTGCTTTTTGACGGCAAAGACATTCAGGCCATGAGCAAAGCCCAGAATCTTGAGTACAGAAAAAAATGCAGCTTTATTTTTCAGGAAGCAGCACTTTGGGCCAACCAGGATATCAAGTCGAACCTGAAACTTCCTCTTCAGATTCACTATCCGAAAATGACTCAGGAAGAAATGGATTTTTCCATCAACAGTGTATGTGCCATGGTGAACTTTACAAAGTCCCTGAGCCTTAGGCCTGCCGATCTTTCTGCCGGTGAACAGAAAAAAGTGGCTTTTGCCAGAGCCATGATCTGCGGGCCGGAAATTCTTTTTCTTGATGAAGTTACAGCTTCCCTGGATCTTAAGAGTACAGAAATAATCATGGGACTTTTAAAATCATTCCAGGACAACGGAAATACAATCGTGTATGTGAGTCACAACAGTGAGTTCATCAAGGAGTTCCAGGGAACAATGCACGTTATTGAACAGGGCTCCATTCAGCGCACATTGACCAGGGTTAGAAATGTTGACCGCCTTGTTCGTGCCCTGGAAGAAGATGATGAAGAAGACGAAAATGATAAAATAGAAATCAATTTGGACGGTTTAAAAATCTTATGAAATTCAAAATTCGCTATGCCGACAAAATCGTGGGATTCTTTTCAATTGCAGCACTTCTGGTGCTGATTGTTCTGATTTTTGCTCTTGGTGCAAAACAGAACTGGTTTGTTCGCAAGAATATCTATTATACACAGTTTGAAAGCGGTTCAGGAATCAAGGCCGGTATGGACATAAACTATAAAGGCTTTGGTATCGGAAAAATCAAGGATATCAGTCTTGAAAATGACAAGGTAATCGTTGAGTACTATATTCTGGATGATTACATAAATTACGTGAGAGATTATTCGCTTCTGGAATTCAGTTCCAATATTCTGGGGCTGGGAACTTCATTTGTATTCCATCCGGGGCGCGGGGAAGGGCTTATTTCTCCGGGCTCAGAAATCTACCGTTTTGATTCACGGGAAGGAATGAAAATCCGCGAACGCCGCCTTATTGATTTTGATAAATCGAGCGATGCCATTTCAGGAATCATCAACAAGGTTGAGCCGCTTCTTGATTCTGTTACACGTCTTATCAATGATCTGGATGCGGGAATCAGAGGACGGAAATACCACGCACCAAACGGGGAAGAACTTCCTAATGAAATTGCCGACATCCTTAAGAATATTACTGCTATTACAATGAATGTTGCCGAAATGACTTCGGATCTTTCACAGCTTACCGAAAGCCTGAACGGAGATTCCGGTGCTATTGCAGCTCTCCTTGGAGATGACGGCTGGAAGTCAGTGGCTGCAATTCTTAATGATGTGGACGGGCTCCTTGAAAAGTTCGGCGGAATTGGAGACCAGGCAGGTGTTCTTATTTCCAACAGTTCTCCTCAGCTGGATTCTGCTCTTGGTCAGCTTGATACACTAATGCTCCAGCTGCAGGATGTTCTTACAGGTATCAAGAATAATCCTCTTATCAGAAACGGAGTTCCAGACAGAAGTCAGGAAGCAAGTGCAACTCCGGTTTTACGAAACGAAGAATTCTAGAGAATTACGAATTGAGAATTGTTTGTACAGGAAAGATTTATGAAAAAAGATTTGATAACTGATGCGATAAAAAAATGCTTTGGCTTGCTGATAATTCTGCTGTGTACGGGATGTTCTTCGGCTCCAAAACGTCAGATGGTTTATACCGATATTACCCAGAGAGCTTACGACAATTACGAAAAAGCTAATGCTGCAATTACCCGTGGGGATGAAGAAAAAGCCGGAAAATATCTGAAGGATGCTTACCAGCTGGCTGTGTCAGTAGATAAAAATGATCTTGTATGCAAAATCCTTCTTTCCACTGTTTCATTCAGAATTCAGTTTCCGGGAAGTCTTTCTGAAGACGGGATTCTTGCAATGAATATAGACCAGCTGATTGAGAAAGCAAAAAAATCGGCTGCCCTTTCTGAAGAAAAGAAATTTCTTGAAGCTGTTGCTGAAGTCTATGAGGTGCGCGGAAAGCTTTACCAGGCAAAGGAAAACGGAAAGCGTTTTGCAAATTCTGAATTCCAGGCCACACTTGATAATCAGGAAAAGGCTGTTTCAAAATATCCGTACTATCAGGCTTTTCTTTACCGTACAAAAGGGGAATGCTGGGCTTTCCACGGAGACGAAAGCAAGGCTGCTTCCTGTTTTGTGAAAGCTGCTGATATTCATACAAAGAACCGCTATCTTTTTGAAATTGCCAGCGACTGGTATCTTGCAGCCGGTTCATATTCACGACTTGGAAACAAGGATGCAGCAGTAAAGGCAATGAGAAATGCCATAAAGTTTGATAAGGATGCAGAAAATTCCATGGGAATTGCACAGGATTATATGGCTGTTGCCAGAATCCTTGTAAAAGATAATCCTTCGCCGGAAGACCGGCGGGACGCTGTTCTCTGGGCTGGAAAAGCTGCTGAGATTTACGAAAGCACGGGAAATCTTCTTCCGGCAGAGAACTGTTATAAGTGGATAGAAGAAAATAAATAACACTTGTGTTGCTTTTACAAGAAGCATTAAATCACTAAAATAAAGTCTCTATAAGAGGTCTAATATGTCACGCGAAAAAATCGTTGTTCTTGATTTTGGAAGCCAGTATGCTCACCTTATTGCAAAGCGTTTCCGCATGCTTGGTTTTTATTCTGAAATTGCACTTCCTTCAGCATCTCTTGATGCTTTTGAAAATGCAAAAGGTATCGTTTTTTCAGGCGGACCTGCTTCTGTTTATGATGAAAAAACTCCTGATTTCAATTCAGAAATCCTTTCACTTGATATTCCGATTCTTGGTCTCTGTTACGGACATTACATTGTTCAGCTTGGCTACAACGGAAAAGTAGGCAAGGCTGATGTTGGTGAATTCGGATTCGCTACATTAAATCTGAATCCGGAAGTAACTTCACCTCTTTTCAAGGGAATCGATCCAAGCCAGCAGGTTTGGATGAGTCACCAGGACGGCGTTCTTCAGATGGGTGAAGGCTTTGAAGTTGTCGGATCAACAAAAGACTGTCCTTATGCTGCAACACAGAACCTGGCAAAGAAAAGATTTTCTCTTCAGTGCCACTGTGAAGTAAAAGACACTCCTTGCGGAAACCAGATTTTCCAGAACTTTGCAGAATACTGCGGAATGAAAGTAAACTGGGACCAGGACAAAGTTCTTGCAACAATTCTTGAAGGAATCAAAAACGATGCCCGTAAGCCTTCGACAAGCTCAGGCACCGGCTTTGACGAAAAGAATGTTCTTCTGTTTTTGTCAGGCGGTGTAGACTCAACAATCGCCTTTGCACTTTTGAATAAAGCTCTTGGTCAGGACAGAGTTCTTGGTCTTCATATTGATAATGGTTTCATGCGCAAAAATGAAAGCCAGAAAGTTGCAGAAGCTTACCGCAAGTTCGGTTTCAATAACTTTATCGTAGAAGATGCATCGGAAAGCTTCCTTAAAGCCGTAGAAGGGCTTACAGATCCTCAGAAAAAACGTATGGCTATCGGGGAAAACTTCATTACAGTTCGTGACGCCGTAGTTAAGGCACAGAATCTTGATGAATCAAAATGGATGCTTGCCCAGGGAACTCTGTATCCGGATATCATCGAATCGGGCGGAACAAAAAACAGTCACACAATCAAAACACATCATAACCGTGTTGAAGGAATTCAGAAACTTATTGAACAGGGTATGATCATTGAACCTTTAAAAGATCTTTACAAAGACGAAGTTCGTGCTATCGGTAAAAAGCTTGGACTTTCAGATGACCTTGTTATGCGTCATCCTTTCCCGGGACCTGGACTTTCAATCAATGTTCTCTGTTCAGAAGGCGTTCAGTCAGAAAAAGACCTGGAAGAACTTCCAAAAGCACAGAAAGAAATTCAGGAAATGAACATTACAGAATTCTGCGAACACTGCATGGCTGATATGGTTCGTTCAGTTCTTCCAGTACGCTCAGTTGGTGTTCAGGGTGATTTCCGTACTTACCGTTTCCCGGCTGTTCTTTCATTCAAGCAGGATGAAAACGGATTCTGTCACGTTCCAAAAATGTGGGACAAAGTTGAAGCCTGTTCAAGTAACATTACAAACTCTTCAACATATCTGAACAGAACTTTGATTAAACTGTGGCAGAAGCCTGGCGTAAAAGATGAAGACCTGAAACTCCAGAAAGGTTATTGTACAAAAGACAGACTGGACCAGCTCCGCGAAGCCGACAACATTGTTCTTACAAATCTGCATGAATCAGGATGGTATGACAGAATCTTCCAGCATCTGACAATTACTCTTCCATACGCAACAAGTGCAGACCGTACAAGTTTTGTACTTCGTCCTGTATGCTCGGAAGATGTTATGACTGCACGTTTTGCACAGCTTCCTCTGGATCTTCTTGATAAAATCGTTCATGAAATTGCGGCTCTTCCTTTTGTAGACGCTCTTTACTTTGACGCAACAAACAAACCGCCTGCAACGTTTGGCTGGGAATAGGACAAAAAGCGAATATAAAAATCATCCCTCAAAAAAAACGGGTCCCAGCAACGGGAATTGCGCCTTAAGAGGCGCAGGGCCTCACTTCGTTGCGGGGCGCCTCTTAGTCGCAATTCCCTGCGTCCCGTTTTTTTTGAGGTGAATTAATATTTGCTTTTGCAGAATAGTTTTAAAACCGGTTAGTCTTGGCGCCCGTCCATGGGCGCCGTTTTGTTTTATGGGCCCCGCAATTCCCTGCGTTCCGTTTTTTTGAAGAGTGGCTTATATTCGCTTACAGAAGATAGTAAAAGAATCTCGCGGTTAGTCTTGGCGCCCGTCCATGGGCGCCGTTTTGTTTTGTGGGGCCCCGCAATTCCCTGCGTCCCGTTTTTTTTGAAGAGTGGCTTATATCCCTCACAGGGACGTTAGTCCCGTTGCGTTAGCAAGGCGTGCTTTATCAGAGGAATCAGTGTGGCATTTCTTTTCGTAAAGCGGAGAATAAACTATTTTTTTCTTCGGGAGCATCATTTCGTATTCGCTTACCGGAATTGGTTTTTTGAAGAAGAAGCCCTGCATGTGGCTGCAGCCGATGCTGCTCAGGTATTCGGCCTGTTCTTCGGTTTCAACGCCTTCCGCAATAATCGGAATAGTAAGTCCTTCGGCCATGCTGAAAATTGAGTTCAGAATGATGCCGCCTTTCTCTTTGGTAAGTTCTTTGAACGTCTTTCCTTCTGAACGCAGGAATTTCATGTCCAGTTTCAGAACATCTACGGAAACATCTTTAAGTGAATTCAATGAAGAGTATCCGCTTCCAAAGTCATCCATTTCAACAACGAAACCTTTTTCCTGAAGTTCCTGGACTGTATTGATGAGCTGTAAAGGATCATCCATGTAAGCAGATTCAGTGATCTCAAGCCGGAGCATTTCAGGCGATATGTTATATTTTTTTGTGAGGTCTTCAAAAGTTTTACAGAGATTTACATTGTAAATATCACGGCGGGAAATGTTTACCGAAAGGGGAACGAAATCAAGATTTTTGTCAGTCCATTCCCGGATCAGGCGGCAGCTTTCTTCCCATACATATTCGTCAATACAGCAGATGAAACCGTTGCTTTCAAAAAGCGGAACAAATTCCACAGGAGAAAGAATACCGCGTCTCGGGTGGTTCCATCTGATAAGGGCTTCAGCTCCGCTGAGTTTTCTTTGTCTTGTAATCGAACTGTGGCTGAACGTAAAGAAGGAATTCTTTGTTCATAACGGCTGTTTCCATGTCATTGATCAGTTCCTGTTCTTCTACAAGATTCTGTCTCATGGTTTCATCATAGTAAGAGACGCGGTGACTGAAGTTCGATTTGTTTGAAAGAAGGGCAATGAGGGCACGGTCACAGATAATTGACCCGTCCATCATGTTGTTTTCAATCTGGTAAACGCCAATTCGGCAGATGAATTCAAAGTTGATTCGGCGTTCAAGAATGTTGTCGGAAAGCTGGGAAAGAAGTTCCTTTGGATTATATGTTCCGCGTTCAGTCAGAAGTGCAAAATGGTCTGCACGGATATGGCCGCAGATTGAAATCTGAGGGTTTACTGATTTCAGAAAGTCACCTACATCTCGCAGAAGTCTGTCGCCTGTGCGGATTCCGTATGTGTCATTGAAAACTTTGAAGTGGTCAATATCAAGGCGCAGAAGGTCGTACTGTTTTCCCGGATTGTTTCTGAGTTTTTCTTCCATAAGGTGGATGAATGTCTGTTTGTTCAGAGTTCCGGTTACAGGATTAATCTGTGAAACCCGCTGGAGTTCAGTTTTCTGAATCTGACTGATTTCACGGATTTTCTTTTCAGCCAGTTCTTTTTCTTTATTCAAACGTTTAAGTATGCTTCTGATTTTTGGAAGAATGACTTCCTGGTTGAACGGCTTTGTGATTACATCAACGGCACCCATGTCAAAAGCTTTGATCTGGTCGGAAACTTCGGTAACACCAGTAACAACAATAACAGGAATGTCTTTAAGTTCCGGATCGGCAAAAACTTTTTCAAGAACCGAAAAGCCGTCCAGTTCCGGCATAAGGAGATCCAGCATAATAAGGGTGATTCCCGGAGTTTTCTGCAGCTTGTGCAGGGCTTCTTCTCCGTCTTCTGCCTGAATTACGTGATATTCCGTACCAAGAATTGTGTTCATAAGGGTACGGTTTGCGAATGAATCATCAACAATAAGAATGGTGTTTTTTGCTTTGTTGTCCATATGCCTTATCCTTAATAGAACTATTATTTCACAAAAGTCTAAAAAGTCAAATTCTCAAAAATAAGAGGCTTAACTGATTTTTCTTTAAGAAAAGAGGACTGATGCGTTAGCGCAGGACTACATACGTCTTTCCGAATCCGCCGTCTTCCGGAGGTGCAAAACTGAATTCCTTTACGCCGTGGTAGTGGGAAAGGTAGTCATGAACTGTCTGCTGAAGAACACCGCTTCCTTTCCCGTGGACTATGCTGAATCTTGGGAAATTGTGGATTGCACAAAGGTCCAGCTGGTGTTCCAGAGCCCGGATTGCTTCGTCGGCATACATTCCAAGAAGCCGGAGTTCGAACTGAGGGTATTCGTTTTCGGTATACGCTTTTTCAACAACAACAGAAACCGATGGCTGGTTTGAACCAAGGCTCTTTACAAGCGTGATGTCTTTCTGTTTTGCTGTCATTCTTACGCTTCCGAACTGAACGATCCAGTTTCCTTTCTTGTCTTTTTCTACAAGAGTTCCGCGGCTCTTCATGGAACCTACTTCAACTTCTGCGCCAGGAACAAAAGAAAGAGGTCTTGTTTCGCCGGAAGCATTTTTCTGAACGTTTCCCGAAAGGGCTGCAGAATCACTCTCAGGTGCACTTTCTGCATACTTGAGGGCTTCTGAAAGCTTCATCTTCTTTTTTGTTTTTTTATGTGAACTTCTGATTTTTTCCGAAGCTTTCTGTACCTGAATTTCGGCTTCGCGGATTTTTTCTTCCTCGCGCTCAAGTTCGTTTTCCAGACGCATGCCGTTTGCTTCGAGTTCCGAAATATACTGTTTTACACTTACGGTCTTGTCGCGGGTGATTTCTCCTTCACGAAGGAGACGAACAAGATTTTCAAGTTCGCGGCGGCTCTGTCTTATGAATTCATCAAGCTCACGGGTTTTGTTGTTCTTGAGCTCGTGTTCCTTTCTTCTGAGCTGCACTTCCTTTTCGGAAAGCCGCAGAGTCTTTTCTTCAAGTTCACGTACTTCACGTTCCGTCTGGTTTCTGAGCTTATCCAGTTCTGAATGTTTCTTTGAAAGGCCTTTTATGAGGGCCGAAACATCTGTCTGTTCGGTTGCAATATAGTGTTTTGCATTCTTTACGATGAAAGGCGGAAGGCCTGATTTTGCAGCAATGTCCAGGGCGTGACTTTCGCCCGGTACTCCCATCATAAGGTGGTAACTTGGAGCCAGAGTGTCTGTATTGAATTCTACTGATGCATTGATACAGTGAGGATTTGTGTAACCGTAGTTTTTCAGGATTCCCATGTGAGTGGTAACCAGAACAAAGGCTTTGCGTTCAATAAGATGATCAAGAACGCTCATTGAAAGGGCAGTTCCTTCCTGAGGGTCTGTTCCGCTTCCAAGTTCATCAAGAAGAATCAGTGTTGAAGGACCTGCTTTCTTTACAGCCTTAGCGATGTTTTTCATGTGTCCCGAGAAGGTTGAAAGACTCTGGTCAAGACTCTGTTCATCGCCGATGTCCGCATAGATGTTGTCGAAAACCGGAAGTCTTGTTCCTTCATCTGCCGGAACCGGGAATCCGCTCTGATTCAGCATTGAAAGGAGGGCAAATGTTTTAAGGGAAACTGTTTTTCCTCCGGTGTTTGGACCTGTAATGATAAGAACACGTTTTCCGTCCATGAAGCGGATTGTGATAGGAACACAGCGTTCCCCAAGAAGTGGATGTCTTGCATTCAGGAGAAGAGGCGGTTCGGAGTTAATTGATAATTGAGAATTGACAATTGACAATTTGTTGTCAGTGTTGTTTTTTTGTTCTTGAGGAAGTTCTTCTGTTGATGAACATGGTAATGCGTAAACACATCCGTTTTCTTTTCCCCATTTTGCTGCCGCCCAGGTAGCGTCAAAAAAGTTCATTAGCGGAATATTATCGCGGAAGGCCGGAATTGAAGGCTGGAGTTCCTGCGTTGTCTTTGTAAGAATCTTTTTTATTTCTTCCTGAAGTTCATATTCAGCTTCTACAAGTTCATTTGTTGCATATACCGATTCTTCCGGTTCTACGTAAACTGTTTTTCCGGAAACTGAAACTTCATGTACGATTCCTTTTATACGGTTCTGCTGGCCCGCTCTTACGGCAAGTACCTGGCGTCCGTTCTTAAGAACCGGAACATTCGACTCAAGAATTGTATTCAGCTTTGGATCTGAAAGAAAACTGTGCATGATTGTACGGATTTTCTGATTCAGGTCTGCAATTTTTTTTCTGATTGCCGCAATTTCCGGAAGATCCCTGAGTTCACCGTCCGGAGAAATGATTCTGAAAATGATTCTGGAAGCTTCTGAAAGGTCCAGAAGTTTTTCTTTTTCCTGTACAAGAACTTTCAGTTCCAGTTCCGTTTCTTTGGAACTGATTGATTCTGAGACCTTCTGAACCGCGTTGCAGAACTGGCCTAAAGCCAGAAGCTGCGGCAGGGTAAGGCTTGAACCGGTGGCGTGGATAATCGGAATAAGAGGGTAGACCGGATTCCACGGGGAGAAGGGAAGTGAAGTTGTACGTGACATGAATCTTTCCCACTCACGGCTGGCATCTTTCAGGTGCTCGATTTTTGCAGCATCGTGATACGGTTCCCGTCTGAGGACATAGTTTTTGCCTTCTTCAGAAATGGCGCAGTCGGCCACAGAATCCCTTATAGTGTAGTAATCAATTTGTTCTAAAGTCTTGTTCATAAAAAATCAATTTACAATTTACAATTGAAAATTGACAATAAAAAAAAGCCACTGAAGCAGAAATATTTCCTTTACCAGTGGCCTATTGTCAATTGTACATTATCAATTGTCAATTATTATTCAAATATAACCTGTTCTTTCTGTGTTGTGGCTTCGCCTTCAGCGTATGCAACTTTTCCGATTACATAAGCTTTCATATCAGGTGTGTCTTCACGGTGATATTTGTGAGCGTTGTCATTGAACATTTT